>JAKAAL010000004.1 GCA_021802375.1 Bacillota bacterium
CGTGTAGGCGGCCGTCAGGCCTGCGCTTGCCTGATCTTTAGACTCCCCGAACATCATCGGAATAATAACGGTTTGCACTGACTGTAAGGCATTCATGCCCAGTCCAAGCTTGGGTTTTCAACCAGCGTAGAGCGTGCACCAGACCCTCGTCCTGGGTGGTGGCTTCGATGGTGAGGCTCTGCAGCAGCCGAAAACAGGTGGCCCGTTGGCTTCGGAAGAGCGGCGGCAAAAACCCGTAATAGTTATGGCCCGCTTGTGCCAAATGCGCGTCGCATTGGTCCTGGAGGTGGGCCGCATCATCCCCCAGCACGTCGGCGACCGCTTGCGCCTGGGTGGCTGGCGTCTTAGCCCGTTGATACGCCGCGAGCACCTGGTGAAATACGGTGATCAGATGATCGGCCTGATCTCTCTGACGTTGTTGGTAGTCCAGGAGCGCCTCGCGGGCTCGTTTATGGAGCCGCTGCATCCGTTTCACGAGCATTTCGGCCAAATCGTCGCGGGTTTGGACCGCACGGCCCACCAAGAAAGCCACCGTGAGCGCCCATCGTTTATCCTCGGCCAGGGCCAGCATCCGGGAGGCATCCAAGGACTGCGCTTCGGTGGCCCATTGCTGCCGTTGGGCGCGGGTAATGTCCGCGAGAATCCCGTCGGGTAGTGGCCAGGATTCGAGCCACTGGAGATGGGCCCAGACCGCCTGAAAACGCCGAGCGGTCGGCGGGCCCGGATCGCTTTTGGCCTGCTGCCACGGACTCCAGTGGCTGGTGGATACGACCTCAAATAACGGCGCCAGGCGCTCACGGTCTTGCGGGCTAAGGCGTGTGGCCACCTGACGATACAAGGCGTGTTGATGCCGAGTCTGAATACGGCGCGCCGTCCGCCACAACACGCCGAACGGTGGGAGTTCCCGGCGCTGTCGTACCAGTTCTTCAATGGCCACATTCACCAAATCCGCCACCGCTTCGCGGCGGTCCACCGTATGACGCATGATGGTGGCCACAAGATGCCGGGCGGCGGCGTCCCACGGGGTGATCACAAGATGGGTGCGGATACCCCGCTGATGACGCCAACGCGTGCCGGAGTGGTCGTAACGCAAGAGCTCGGCGCGAGTACGCCCGGGTTTGGTGTGTTGGACCAAGTGATCCCAATAGGGTATAGGCCATACGTACAGGTAACGTTATTCGTTTTAATCGCCAAATTAAACCGATTCTGTTCTGCCTATTAAAACTGTTCTTTCTAACGTGGTTTTCTCTCTGACCGTGGTAGGCTAAGAACCGCGGGTTTTTGGAGCTACACTTGGATATCGCGTAGCGTTGCCGGTATAGTCGGTCGAAGACACCTTACTGATGGGCTCTTGGGGCTTGGTCCATAGAATCTTCGGGCGACGCTTTATTCCGTATATTGCCAAAACCGAAAAATTCCAATAGGATGGATAAAACAACTATCCAGGAGGGAACAGCAATGGACAATCGTACGCTGAACAACCCGTCTGTAGAATGGATCCAAAGTATCGATGGGGTTGCTCGGGCACCAATAGCTAGTGGAGAGCAACACTTGATTATTCATAGCTATGATCGGTTTGCTAAGGAGTACATCGTACGTCGTTATAATCGGCACTCGGGGGAACTCCAATGGTCTACTTACCTTCCTGCGGGAGGCTATGCGTCCCCTACAATCGGAGATGGAACGGTATTTTTACCATGTGGATATTCTCAGATTTGTGCGCTAGATGAAGCTACAGGCGAAAAACTTTGGCTACACGAGTTACATTCACGGAATAGGTCGACCCCAGCATATTTTGAGGGCGTTGCCCTAATCGTGACAGCTAATCGACTTTATGGGTTCAGCACCCAAGGAGACGTCGTTAAGCAACGTACCTACCCCACAAATATGTTCTTTGGTAAACCCACTGTATCCAAAATTGATCGGCGCGTATACCTCACAAGCCTACAGAACCCAACGGGCAAGGAAAGTCGAGCGATCATTTCGGCCATTGACTTCGACTCATTGGAGTTAGTCTGGCAAACGGACATCGGGCGGGGGATTATGATTAGCTCCGATAATGCCGGAACTTTGTTGGTGGATGGCAAAATAATTGCTGGGAGCAAGGAGGGCCTGTCTTGCTTGGATAGCGATACGGGCGCGATATTGTGGCAGGTTGCCGATGAAGGAATTATAGCCCGATCGGCGCCGTACGCCCATCGAGGCACGGTTTATGCCGGAACTTTGAGGGGGGACATCTCGGGATTTGACATCGAAACCGGGGAGATGCTGTTTATTCAACACCTAGATGATGAGGGAATCTGGTGCCCTCCGGTAGTTTACGATGGCTACTTGTGGGTGCACGCGGGGGTTGATCTCTTCATCTTAGATCCTCTGAACGGCCAGGTGATCAACAAATTTGCAGTAGGACACGGAGCCTATACGGCGTTCGAAGTGGCTGGGGGTAAGCTTTATATTGCAGCAGGGGATCCTCCCGATTGGAGCTATTTATTTTGCATCCGTCTATCGAACACACCTAAGTTGTTTGTGGAGTCGGTAAAAGTCGACTACCAGGTCAGCGAAACTGAGACGGATTCGGACCTGCTAACCGTTGACTTTTCCATTGGAACGGCGGATGGCATGTTACCACAGAAGCTGACGGTCGACACCCGTATTTTTGGTGGAGCAGAAACTTTCACCCCCACACAAACACGGCCGCGGGAATATCGGTGTGTCTGGAACATCCCCAACTTCAATCGGTATGGGAATTACGCTCTACCAATCACTGCCACGTTCGATAATCGCTCCGTGAAAACCACGCTCCCTATCTATCTTCGTCAAATTCAACGTCCTCAGATTCCAAGCTCGTTCATCTTGGAAAACTTCAACTTAGCGCCTCAAGAACAGCCCTACTTTAGTGGACCGGCCGTCTTACAAGCGGTTATGAAATACTTCGGCCGTGAAATTACCCAAGCAGAAATCAATCAGATGGGTGAGTATATGAGTCTTAACACTAACGCACGGGAAGGCATATTGTCTTCCCGTGTTTTGGAGTGATACTCATCCGTTCGTTGCCGCTACGCCATAAACCATTTGCTTTGCTGTTCGCAGCCTCATTGATTTCGCGCTTTGGCGATGCGATTTTGGGGATCGCTGCGTTGTGGTCGGTGTACGTGTTTTCACATTCTGCCATTTTGCTGAGCCTCATCGTGTGGGCCGAGGTCTCACCGACGGTGCTCTTCGCGATATATTCTGGCGTGATTGTCGATCGATTGAACCATAAGAAAATCATGATACTCGCCGACGTGGCACGTTTTGTGGTCCTTGTAGTCCTCGTTGCCGCGTGGTATTTACGTGTTTACCCGTTGGTTGCTCTATATGCTTCGCTCTTTATCCTGTCTGCATTAACCACCCTGTTTAGCCCGGGATTTCAATTAATGGTTAAGCAAGTGGTTGACCGGTCCGACTCGTTGTCGTCCAATGCTTGGCTGCACACTGGGAGAAGTATCGCCGATCTCCTAGGATTAACCATAGGCGGTGTCATCGTCACTCTCGTAGGTACAAACATCGCCTTCTTGGCTGATGGGTTAACATTTCTTCTCTCCGCGCTCCTCCTCTATGCCATTCCGTTCAGCGCAACATCCAAAAAAGCTTCGGAAAGGAAGGCATTTAAACAAGAACTCGTGGCGGCCATACACTACCTCGCGACTGCCCCGGCCGGGTTAAAGCAAGCCTTTTGGTATATTGTCATTATCAATTTTGCTATCTCTCCCCTTAGCATCCTCATGACACTGCGGGCGGATCGTTCTTCATCTCACGCGGTAGGATTAGGAGCCTTGAGCGCATCTTTGGCCGTAGGCTCGCTTTTAGGCTCTCGGCTTGCCGACTCCGACTGGGTTAAGGAGCATGTGCGCCCATTGGTGGGCATCCCGGCCTTTATTGGTGTGTTTTGCCTTTTCAGCACGTTGCCGGCTGTAATTTCGCCGCTTTGGATTGATTGTCTCTTACTAGTAGGTAGTGGAATCGGCTCAAGCTTAACCTTGGTCTTCGTTAATTTCCTCTTTCAACAGCTCACAGATACTATGTTTCTAGGGCGTATCAGTAGCTTTCGGTCGCTGGCTCTGCGTGTCCCACCACCAATCATGGCATTCTTTTATGCGTTTCTGATCAGCAAATCCGGCCTGGGAGACGCGACCGTTTTCATTGAAGTCGTGACCATTATTTTGGCAGCCTTCGTTTTTTACCGGTATGGAGGACGGCAGCATGGACTATCTTCCGCTTCTAATTGAGGAAACAAAGTATTATCTATACGCCCAACGTCGGGGAGAGGTCAGATTGAACCCGGCGAGCCCCTTGTTGAATGTGGACCGCCTCCACCAGGTGATTAATGACTACAAAGGACGAGATGTTGATTTCTCTGAAAGAAAGATCCTCAAGGCGGTTGGTTACTTTATGTTGGAGCTGATCTTGGAAAATCAGCCGCAAGTCCAACATCTTAAGTCGGAGCTTGATCAAAAACTATCGACCCCGTTATTCCGGGACCGTTGTGGTGCTCGATTGTCGGTCACAGAACTAGAACAAACCCTGCAAGCGCACGCTGCAGAAATATCTACCGACGAAAAGAACCGTGCCCAACAGTACATCTCCGAAGAAGTCGCTCCGCTTGTTGACAAGAGATGGAGAGAGACAGATCGGATGTGCCAGAGCTTTATGGGAGCGTCGTACGTAGACTGTTATGATGATTTCTTCGACGGAACGATGACACTAAAATATCGAGATAAAAAGGAAATGTGCGCTACGGTGGCAGATCTTTTTAAAGAACAGAGAGGGGCCAAGGCTGACGACCCGCAGGTCATCCTTGCTGATGTAAGAAAGGTCGCTGCGAAACTAACGGTGAAATTTGATTTGAATACTATCAAACTAGAAAATGTGTCGTCCCCCCGGGCCTCAATGTATGCTGATCCTTTTTCGGGAGAAGTTACGCTGCGGTGGCCCAGCGGTGGAGGTGTTACTCCTGTAGCCAAGGTATGGCATGAGTGTGGCCATGCGATTCATTACCAAAACATGAGATCGGACCTCCCTTTTGCTTTTAAACACCTTTTTGACCTTAGGGTTTTAGAAGCGATAGCTATATTGTGGGAGATCATTGGGTGTAGGTATTACGGGATTCCATTCTTGGGTCAAGAAAAATGGTGGCCCACAATTCAGTTCCTGTCAACGTATGAATGGCTCAAATCTCAAGGCCATGCCTCTTATCAGAAACTATTTGACGACAACCTAAGGCTAATTTTCGGCCATTCTTTTCCCAAATTTCCCGGCGCCATTAGATTCTTGGAACCTGCTTTTAAATGCTTTCGTTATGTATCGGCGTTTGACCTGGCTCAAATAATTGACCGAAGGTTGGTTGCGCGATACACGGATGATTGGATATTTAGCAGCGAAGCCGGTAAGGTGCTTAGAACTTTAATGCGCGAGGGCGGCGCAATCGATCCCATGCTACCAGAGATACCTGCGTGACCCCATCGTGGACGGACGCAATCTCAATGGTGATCCGTCCTTTCCCGTACTATCACATGCCATTCCGCCTGCTAACTTGCAGCGTGCAGGATTTGTTGAGATCCCTAGCCGCGGCAAAGGAAGTCATTCGTTTTGGAAACATCTCACGTATTCCGAGATCCCAGTTATCACGTTGTCTGGGCAGCTGGGTGACGATGCCAAAGCTTATCAGGAACGGACAGTGCGGAACGCATTGGCTCAAGTGAAAGGACGGGAACGGGACAATGAGTACGAGCGATAATGCCGTCTTACGTTACTCCATGCGCATTCAATGGTCCGACGAGGATCAAGTCTACATTGTTGACGTGCCCGAATTGCCGGGATCAATTTAGCATGGACATAAGGCTGACGCAGAAACCGCACTTGAACTCCCGCCACCAGGAGACTCCCGATGACGTCCTGTTCGTAAGCCGTTTCGTGCGATGGATAGGGCACTAAGACGCGGGCCCGGTGGCCGACGTCTTCCAGCGCATGATAGGCGTCGATGTCACTACCCAGTTCTTCGGTCATCAAGTTTCGTGGCCATAGATTGACCCCTGAGGAAGCGGACAAGGTGCTCGACTATGTGGACTTTTTGGAGTACCAACGGAACAAACCTTAGGGCCCTCCCTTTCGCGAATTTCCGAACAATTCCTGTTCTCTTCCCTGTTAGGGGAGGCCTTAAAACGACGTACAAAGGATAAACCAGAGAGAACAAACAAATTCTATAGAAAGCATACTGCCAAATAGTCAGTATGTAAATAAAACAGGAATAAAACAGTATCTCTCGTGTAAGTAGTATAAAAGACCGTATATCGGGAATCATACGGACGTTATAGTACAAATGGGTATAGCCATGGAACGGTCAGGAGCGATCCGGTTTCGGTTGCGAGAAACCCGCGAGAAACGCGGCTTGACGCAACAAGATGGGGCCGACTTGATGGGAATTACACGTGACTATTACCAACAAAATGGCATCAGGAATCCGCTCAGTGAATCTGTCCTTTGTGCAAGAGTTTTGTCGTTCAGTGGGAGCCTCGGTGAGCGAGGTGATCACCGACGCAGGTGATGCGGAGATGTTAATGGATAAGTGGCCCGAAGGCTATAAAATATTGCGGCGTGCAGCCGAAGGACCCGCATGGCAACGAGAGCAATTGCAAAACAAAAACTGTTTGAGATTGTATACGACGATGACGACCACAAGGATGTGTGAGTGGGGTATGGCAACGATTCGTTTCTAGCACGACCATTAGCCATATAGTGGTACTTCCCCGCTCTCACGAAGGTCTTTCCATAATGATTCCGAGGCTTTGGTGGCAATCAATGAGAGACGACGATCAATCGGAAGGCCATTCGAGGGATGTCCTGACGTCCGGATGGAGTTTACTAGCACTATTGGCAGCACTCGGCGCGTGAAATTTACCAAAACCTGGCTTATGGCGGAATATTTACGAATCGTTGCCATACCCCGGCAAGGCTTCCGCGATAGCATCCATTGGACAAAACCTTTCACTATCTTAGGACAGACGGATACACTTGATATGGCGCAGCTTTTATGCCAAAAATACACGCAAAATACGGGAACCGTAGTCGATTACCATCAATGGCCGCTCCAAAGCCAAAACGCCTTACATAAAACCTTAGCGTTGTATCAGGATAATCCGGACAAATATCGTCATTTGGCCCGGCAGACCCTGACCGATATTTGGAAACTCAGCCAGCCTGATCCGTCTGCCGCCGTCTATTTTGCCTATCGAACTGTCCAGACCGCTACGGGACCGCGCATCGAATTTTACCCCGCTGCCCCCCAAATGTTGTCGAGTCCGGAACACATCAAACACGCCTTAAAACGTGATCAGCGGTTTACCCCGCAAGATTACCAGTTACCCACCCAATTACCCCAAGGCGTGTATTTATCCATGGCTCCAATCGTCCAAAAAGCCTGGACCATTCAAGGTGGTCAAAATAAGGCGGACATTTCGTGGACGCTCATTCCGTTTTATATTCATGGGGAAACGCCAACGTGGATTGCGGCCTGTCAGACGCACACGGATCCCACACAAAAACCTGGACGTTTTATCCTTCACCGCCGCAAATGCGGACGGATGCTGACGCTTTACGGCAAGAAATTCGTGAAGTGCTAGCCCCCGATGACACCACGACGATCCTTCTTGCGGATCCGGCGACCATTCACCGTGCCACACATGCATGGCAGCCTTTTCATCCGCGCTTCGCCGCTCCTCAGCGTGTCGATCCGACGTGGCATGTCTCACCTTCTCTATCCCGGTCACCCCAGGTCTAAGTTAAGCGACGCTCCATGTATCTCGGTTGTCGCATCGTCTTCTGTCTCCACCCCAAGGCGAACCTGATTGGGTCCTACTCGGTTTTCGACTCTCCCATGGGGTTCACATCCTTTCATGATGAAAATGATGTCAGAATTTTCCGCAGCGATAACTGTATGGGATCGTATCGCTTTGCGTAGGAGATGTCTAGAAGCATTTGGGGGCTTAATAGCGGGTTATGGGCCGTGATTATCGGCGCGGTGGCGCTCCGTCGCTTGACCGTCACGCCGTGGTTTTGGTGGTGGGGCGGGACCGTCCTGGCGACGCTGTGGCATCAGCGCATGGTGCTATACAATTGGCCCTTAACCCTTCTCCTATTAGGCGGCCTCGTTCCCCCCATGAGGGCCCTCACTGCTGGGGCAAGACAACGGATTTGGTCGCTGGGGCTCGTGAGCGGAAGTGCTCTGGTCATTCTGACGCGCATTCTGACGCCCGGCGGCGTCGCTCAGTACGCGACCGCCATGCACAGCCCGACCGCCGTAGTCCAATGGTGTGTGCATCATCCCACGTCTGGTCTCACGCTCACACCTTACCGCCTTGGAGGCTACTGGGAAGCCCAGGGAGTGCCGGCGGTGTGGATTGATGGCCGCACGCAGTTTTGGACAGTCCATCACCGCCTCGGACCGTATCTGGCCTGGCAACAAGGTCGCCAGCCCGTCACGTTTTGGACCGCCCATGACGTGTCACGCATCGTCTGGCCGACCACCGCCACGACGCCCCCAACCTTATGGCTTAAACAAGCTCATTGGCATCCGGTTTACCGGGGTGATGGGTTGACCGTCTGGCAACCCTCCCCCGTTCCTTAGGAAGGAGGCTATTTGGATGCGAGTTTCTCAGATACGCCAAGCCATCACGTTTTGGCAGGCTTATCGGAATGCCTGGCGCCAGAGCTTTATGCGCCAGGGTCGGGCGTCACGCGATCAATTTTTCGGATTTTGGCTCGTGCACACGAGCATCACTAGCCTGGGGTTCCTCGGCACGGCGGTCATTCCCCATCACCCATGGAGCCTCATCCTCTGGCTAACCCTTCAAACCGGGTATTTCCTGGCGTCTCTCGTTCCCACCGTGACGCTGACGATGCGCCGGCTTCGCGATAGCGGCCGTTCCCCCGCCTGGGTTTGGCTGTACGCCTTGTTCCCGTGGGGATGGTTCGTGCTGATCGCTTGGTCCAACGCGCCAAGTGTGTCCCCACCGCTGAACATAAAGCCCGCGCATTCCCCTTCCTCGGCCGCAGGCCAGGAGGGGGTCAAGCGGGTGCGCCCGATAGGGCGCAAAAGGTGAGCTGTCGATTGCGGCATCCCCTGCCTTCAAAAGATAAGAAGTATGGTATGCTAGCCAGAGAACATCTGTTCGTAGGAGACTTTCGCCATGCTCAACGGCTATCGGTTTCGCCTGGATCCGAGTCCGGAGCAGGCGCAGATCTTGCTCCGGTGGATGGGGTGTCAACGGCTTATTTACAACGCGAAGGTCCAAGAAGATCGGTATTTTCGTCGCTTTCAGCGCCGGATGGTCGGTCTGGCCGGAGCGAAGCCACCGGTCGATCAGCGGTATCGTCAATTCATCACCGAACGAACAGCGTTCCTGCGCGAGGTGCCGTCGCAGGTTTTGCGCAATGGGGCGGTGCGCTGGCGCCAAGCCTATCAACGATTTTTCCAGAAACGGGGCGGGCGCCCCAAGCTCAAGACGAAAGCGGGCCGTCAAAGTGTTTGGCTGACGGCGGAATTGTTTCGATTCATTCCCCGGATTCAAGAGGCCACCGGAGAGGTCACCGGTTACCACTTATGGGTCGGTACAGACAAATTTCCGGTGGGGATCATTCCTTATGTGGCCCATCGTCGGCATGCGGTGCCGTCGTCCATTTACATTGCCGTCGAAGGCGGTCGGTGGTGGCTCTCCTTTGCGGCCGAGGATCCGGAGGTCACGATGCCGGGTCCAGACGCGGACGCCGCGACCGAACGCATTGCCGAGACCTTGCGGCACCGCTCCGCCGACCAGCTGGCCGAGCGGACCCTCGGCGGCGATCGCGGCGTGGCGAAGCCCTTGGTCACATCGGATGGCCAGGTCTTTGATCTGCGACCCATCCAGAAAACCCGGATCCAGAAAGCGCGGCGGCAATGCCAACGCTGGCAACGCCGGGCGTCTCGCCGGAAAAAAGGATCAAAGAATCAGAAGAAAGCCTATCAGAAAGCCGCACGGTATCAGCGGTACGAAAAGAACGTCCGGCACGAGTATGCGCACCAGACCAGTCATGCGCTCGTGGTCAACGCAGCCTATGACCTGTACGTGTTTGAGGAACTGCCCATTCAGCAAATGACCAAACGCCCGAAGGCGAAAAAAGACGCTCAAGGCCGGTTTCTGCCGAATGGCCGAGCCGCAAAGGCCGGGCTGAATCGGGCCATTCTTGCCTCAGCCTGGGGCCAGGTGGTCACGTTCACCCGCTATAAAGCGCTGCGGCGCGGCAAATTGGTCATCACGATCCCACCCCACCACAGTTCGCAGGAATGTGCGGAATGCACGTTCACATCCCCGGACAACCGGCTCTCCCAAGCCGCATTTGTCTGTCAACGCTGCGGACACACGGATAACGCGGATCACAATGCCTCCGTGGTGATCAAGAAACGCGGGATTCAGAAATTGTTGTCCGGAGAACCGCTGACGAAGCCCCACAAACGCCTGCGGATTTTTCGGACCCTAGGGCCGGAACGGTCCGAAGTCACGCCTGGGGAGACCAGCGTCAGACGTGCCACGCCCAAGGCGAGCACGCAGCGGTCGCCGAACCAGGAACTTCTGGGAGTGATCTCAGAAACCCCCACCTCAACCCGAACCCGTCAGGGTTAGGTGGCGGGAGAGTTCATAAGGCGGGCTTTTCACACGGCAAATCCGCCGTATTGTTTCGCACATGGTGTCTCTACTGCGTATACTCATTCCCATAGTCCCACTAATTTTATCAAGGAGAATAATTCATGACCCGAAACCGTATAGTGATAACAACCAGTGTCACAATCGGCACCTTCCTCTTCGTCGGGTGTGGAGCAGCACCCACGCCATCGGCTTCCTTAGGCACTACACCCACAAAAACCGCTACAAAACAGCCTGCCAAACTCGTTCCGACAATGCCTTCTAATCAATGGCACGTTGTTGGCACGTTAGCTGCGCAAGATTCCATCGTCGGAAAAGAAGCTGGCCTTCATCATTTATGGTTCTTAACCCAGTTGCCCGCAACCGCGAATCACGGGCCAGAATACCAGGGTCAAAGCGTTGAAACCACGTCACATTTTGTAACATCTGTGACACCGCCTTTTTTACCTCCAGACAACCGTTCCGTGACGGCGTGGGGTCGTACAACGCACGGCCTATGGTGGATCACATTCGTCAGCCAGAATGATGTAGTAAGAACTGTCACATGGAAACCGGGACAATCGCAATGGAACCGATTACCAAATATTACAATAAAACCTCCGTCTCCCAACGATTTCTCACGACCAGTTGTTTATGTCATACGCGGACAAGCAGGACATGGTTGGTTAGTGTCTAACTACGTAGGCATTTCGGGCGGAGCACAAACCATTGTTTATGATTTAGACCGGCAGGGCTGGCATGTTTTACATGCGTTTCCCCTTGCCTCGAACAGTCAGGCATCCAATATCACGTGGCAAATCCCCGGTCCTCCCGGAACGCTTTATGTCAATCCCCAAGGACCAAGCAATCCCGTATTGCTCTCACGTAACGGCTCTATTCTCAAAACCCTTCCCATTCCTCAAACGATCCTCACGCACTTGTCACAGGATGCTTCTGTCCATGTTGCGATGTCCAATTCAGGCATATCTTACGCCACGGGCGCTTCTTTATGGCAATGGAAGGGAACGTCAGTGCAATCTCTGATAAGTCCCGGTAGTGTGCTCTATAATAACTATAACTGGGTCGGATTTTGGCAGAATCAACCGGTTGTCTCCGAATTTTCCGCATCACCGATGTTTCTTTATCATCACGGTCAGTGGATTGCAGCCAATGCATTAAAACCGCCAGCGTCGATCGATTATACTAACTCTTCTTTGTGGAAAGGCCATACACTTTGGTGGGTTAGCCAGAACACCGGGAAGATTTGGACAAAAACAGTATCGTCCTCTGCTCTTCCCTAACCCGAAAGTCCCATAAAAGACGATGTCCAGGCTGTCCTAGTCCAAGGACAGCCTTTTTGGTTGGGAACGCTGGCCTTATCATGTCGCATGGAAGTCAACCCCCACAATATTGGTTAAGAGAGACAATATGCACATGCTATGTGGCATTTTGACGCAGCGCATAACGATGGCACACGACAACACCTATGATATTGTGCCATCTCGACGGAACATGTCCGAAAGGAGCGAACCGTTCCCATGAAAGTAGTTTCTCTTCGTACCGTCAGTTTACTCGGGACTGCTGGGATTCTTCTCTATTTAACTGTCTTGCATGCGACGGCTTTGCCCGTCGCGTGTCCCAATACCGGTCCCATCCAATGCCAAACCGTGTTGCATTCGGTCGGCAGTCAGCTCTTGGGCCTGTCACTAGTGGTTTGGGGCGTCCTATGGGGCCTGAGCCATGAATGGGCCGTGGGCCTGATTTGTCTTTGGTGTACCGCCGCGCAAGGTCTCATTCTGCTGAGTTGCTGGCTGACCGCCCGCCTGGTCCCCTCTCGGGCGGCATCCTGATCCGCGATAAAGGAGACGATAACTGTGATAGATTCCTCGAAACTGCCGGATTTACCCGAATACCGGGGGCGTTCGCGCCGCAATACGCTCTTTTGGATCGCCATTTTTGCGGTGTTTGTGGGGATTGCCCTCTTTGAATGGGGGCCTCGACGTTTATGGCAAGCCGTTCAACACGGTGCTCAGAGTCTCTGGATGCACATTCCTTTTCTCACGCAATCCGTGACGGTCTACCGGGATGGTCACCGCGTCACCTTACGGGCGCATCCCGGCTGGGTTCTGGCGCTCGCTCACGCTGTCGGACCTCTCGTCTTGGGGCTGATCGCCGTCAGCGTGCCGGTGGTCCTGATTCTCCTCACCCTCCGGTTTCTTTTGCGGCAACACCGATCCCGCACCATGACGTGGTGGGAAGTCGTGCTCTTTCAGAATGATGTTGTCACACCCGACGCTATGCGCCAACTCTTTGATCAACTCTGGGATGCCTTATGGCCCCGGTCACGGTGGATCGGGTCGCCGTTTTGGTACCCCTGGGTTGTCTCGGCTCCCCCGTTTTCGTTGAGTTTGATTCGCGATCATCAGGTCGACGATCAAATGCACTGGGTGCTGGGGATTCCCGCCGCGTTCCAAGATCGGGTACTCGCCGCGTGGCAAAACACCTATCAGAATGTGCGGTTCCACCCGTGGCCGCATCCGGTGCAAGCCCCCCGACAACAGGTGGTGCGGTGGCGACTCAAATACCGCACGGCCATTCGGCTGATTGATGTCGTCAGTCAATACAAGGCGTTACCGCTGGAAATGCTGGTGCAATCCGTGGCCCGCGAAGGCTGGCGTGAACGGACCCAGGTGCCCGATTTTGTGTGGCAAGCGACGTGGGTACCGGTCTCAACCGGTCGGGCCTTAAAACGGCTCGAAACCGCCGCGCAATATGCCACGTGGGAAAAGAACGTCGCGCTCGAACAAGCGGCCGATAGTGCGCTTGATCAAATGGGCCGTGGGCGCTGGCTGACGGAACTCCGGGCCAGTGCGCCGGATTATGACACGATGCAACGCATGGTGTCAGCGTGGGGCGTGCAGAACCGGTGGGCCATTCTCCGGCCTCACAGCGTCGTCGTATGGCGCCAAAAGTGGGTCACGTGGATGCAGCACGGATTGCCGCGTCTGTGGCCCTTAGCCGGCGGCAATGCCTTATGGTCCGGCGAGTGTGCGACCTTCTTTGCCTTGCCGACCGGCCGTTTGCGCGTGGCGGATTTACCCCGCAGTATGACGCGCCGAATGCCGGCGTCCCGCGCCCTATCGCGGCAGCCCGGGGATGTGCTCATGTTGGCCGAAGGCCAGGACCGGGTCGGCCTCTATCCGCAAGACTTTACCAAAAATCTTTTGTTGTTGGGGATTCAAGGGTCCGGCAAATCTACCTCGCTCATTAACGTGTTTAAGAATAGCGTGCGGGCGACGCGCGCCGATGGCACGCCGCTCAATGCCGTCGTCCTCTTTGATATTGGGAAAGATACCGCCCAAGCCGCCCTCCGGTTGGTGCCCCCCGACCGCACGGTCATCTGGTTTGATCCCACCGATCCCACCAATCCTTGGGCCTTGGAACCTTTAGATACGACGGTGGGCGATGCGGCGGCCATGACCCAACTTGTCGATACGCTCCAAGACATCTTTGGTGCCGACGCCATTGGGCCCCGCTCCCGCGAAATTTTGGGCCATACGCTCACCATCATTTTGGCCGATTCGACGCCCGACCATCCGCGGACGTTGCGCGACGCCTACCGGTTTCTCACCGATGAAGGCTACCGCATGGGCTTTCTCAGTCAGGCGCTCAAAAACCCCGCATTGCCGCGGCAAACCCGCGATTTCTGGACGGTGGTTTTGCCTAATCTCTTGAGTAACAATCCCCGGTTTTGGGAAGAAGCGGTGGCCGCGCCCCGTAACAAGCTCGATGAACTGCTCCGCCACGGTGCCGTCGAGCAGGCTTTAGGCGTTCAGGAACCCGGACACCCGCGGAAACGCGCCATTAACTGGGACCGCGTGATTGCCGAACGGCAAGTCGTGATTATCAATCTCGATATGGCGCGCTTAGGCGGCCGATCGCCGGTGCGGCTCTTTGGAATTTTGATTACCCAGCTCCTCTGGCGGGCCATTCAACGGCAAGGCTTAAAAGCCGAAACGGATCGCATTCCGGTCCGGTTGCTCTACGATGAAGCGCAGGAATATCTCTCGGCCCAATTCTTGGATATGTTAGCGTTAGGCCGGGCCTACGGGTTTCAAACGGTCCTGGCGACCCGGTTCTTGCTCGAACTCAAAGATCCCGCTCTGCAAGCCGGGATTGTCAACCTGTGCCAAAACCGGATTATTCACCGCATTCCCGAACCCGCCGAAGCGGTCAAACTGATGCAACAAATGATGACCGTCTACATCAACAACATTACGCTCCAAGAAGAAGCGCAAAATCTGGAACGGTTTATGGCCGACGATATTATGCGCCTCCCCGATCACACGGCCATTTGTGTCTGGCAGGCCAAAGGGGCCGTGCAAGCGCCCTTTATTGGCAACACGATCGATTGGCGGCCCGAGGCGCATGAGGATTGGGCGCAGTATCATCTCACACATCAGCCAGAGTGGTTACCGGCCTTGTCCATGGAACCTGATCCGCTTACGCCAACGACTCCTCCCGATGCGCCACCTGCAAGCGAGACGCAATCGGATGATACGTTGGTTCCGACTCCAGCTAATGCACTTGAGGAGACTGATGAAGAGGCCATGCCGCCGATTCCTGAACCGATTCAGGCCAAACCACCGGCGACTCCCCTAAGACCAAATCCTACCATTTCGGTAGCGGACATGTCAGAACGATATGGTCTGTCCCAAACCCTTATTACCCGAATCTGTTCCACCCTTGGATGCCAATTAGACGAATTGGCTGCTGTCTTACAAGCCCACGCGGATGAAAGACCTCTGTACAACATGCAGTATATTGCATGGCTACAAAGTCATCCCGAATGGTTTGCAAGCTTTGCCTCTTCCCAGGAGCATAATTCGGTGGCACAGCATTTGCCATCGTCTACTGATTCACCGCCTCTGACGCCCGATGACTCCTTCGCAACGCCCTGGTTAATCGATCAATAGAAGGAGAAATTCTTCATGACAACAAAAACGACCTTACGACCTATTCATTGGACTCCGGCCCGATCGCCCCGTATGCAGCGGCAACGGGCTTTTAGTCCCTACACGATCGACTTTCTCTGGACGTTAAGTATGGTTGGCTATGTTACCGTCGATCAAGCTGGATGGATTTATGGCGCACCTCCACGCACCATGTTTTACAACATTCGGACTTGGCGCGAACGCGGTCTCATCCAATCCGCTCGCATTACCTATCACAACCAGCATACCCGCATTGTCACGTTAGCACCCGTAGGCGCGAAACTGTTGCAAGAGAACGATGAAGAAGCCTGGCAGACGCTCCATCCTCATTGGGAACCGCTTGCCAATACCGAACGCACCGCGCGGATGGTCGAACACAATCTCGATCGAAACACCGTGGCTTTAACGCTCACTCGAGCTGCTCGTAAACAAGGGTTTTCCACCTCATGGGATACGTGGCAAACCCATTTAACCGTACCAGGACCGCATCCGCTACATATCCGACCGGATGCGGCCCTGCGGATTAATGGACATCCCGTGCTCATTGAATTGGAACGATCTTGGCGAGCGGGAACCTTGCTCACTAAATTGAAACATTACGACCATCTGGTATTGCAGGGCGGTTGGCGGTCCATTGCTTGGTGCAATGAACCGCCCAAACTCATTCTTGTACCGACAGGAGCTAACACCCAAAAAACGAACTTTGAAAGCTGGCTAACGACCTTCGAGTTGTCTCAACACAGTTATGCCTGGGTCTGGCCGTGGTCTCATGTCATTCAATCGCAATGGACGGTCTATGGAGGAGATGACAATTACCAGATTACGCCTCATAATTTCTGGAGCCTCATCCAACACCCCCCTTATAAGGGACCATCTTAAAACGCATAACGGCTCATAAGACCCCTTCTTTTTCGCGCTTACGACCCCTTATTTTTTCTCTTATGACCGCAGATAAGCTCTCTTATAACCGTATTATGAAGCCTTATGACCGCCGTAAAACGCCTTATAACCGCAGGCACGATTTTCTTATAACCGCAAGATCCGGCGTTATGACCGGAGATTCCATATTCTGTCACTATATTGAATCCCTTATTTCATGCGGTTTTTCAGTTTTTCGTTCTTTTGTAAATATATAGCCTTGCCCCAAAAAATTGCATAGTGATTGAAGGAGGTTTTTCGATGACATACTTAGCTATCGACGTTGGACACGGATACACGAAAACGCTATCGGACACTAACCGCACCATCTTCCCGTCGTTGATTGCGCCGTCTCCCGCCATGCTCGAACTCGGGGATCAAGATCGGCCTCCCGTAACGCAGATCGACGACACGGACTACCTGGTCGGCAATGCCGCGCGCCTGTACGCCGTGCCCCGCTGGAGCCGCGATAAAGCGTCGGATCCCGAAACGTTGGCGATGATGCTCGTGGCGGCCGCCGATCATGGCGCGGCTGGCCCTGTCCATCTCGCGACCGGGCTGCCGCTCAGCTGGTACGGCCCGGGTCGTGAAAAGTTCCAACGCGCGCTCGAAGGCTTTGGGGGAACCGTCACGCTACCGAACGGCACCCAGCACCGGCTCTGGTTTGAAAGTGTCCTCGTGCTGCCGCAAGGCGTGGCCGCCGCGTCGACCTTATTCTTACGCCCTGAGTATGCACCCGGCGACTATCTCATTATCGACATTGGCTATCGGACCACGGACTTCATTATCGTGACCAAAACCCCGACCGGGCGGATTGTCTTCCACCCCGATTTAGCGGATAGCACCGAACTGGGGACGCACGCGGTGAACGCGTGGGTGGCCAGCCAACTCAAGAAGCAGTACACCATTCCCTTTCAACCCGCGGAAGTGGAAGACCGCAAGCACATCCATGTGCGCGGCCAGCTCGTGGATTTGATGCCCTATCGCGAAACGGCCATTCAGCATCTCCAAAGCCAACTGCGCGACCGCATTATTGAAAAGCTCGACCAATCGTGGGACAAACTGGCGGGCAAGATTCTCGTGGGGGGCGGCGCGCTCCTCTATGCGGAAGCCTTTCCGGATGCGGGCATTCCCCAAAATCCCCAATGGGCGAATGCGCAAGCCTATCTGTCAACGCTGAAAGCCCAATTAGCGATCAAGTCGTCGTGATGTCATTATCACGCCTTTATCTCATCAAGGTTTTAGAATTTTTACCGGGTCCTCATGATGTCATTGACTGACATCATGAGGAAATCCTTGATATTGCTTGCTTTGCTTCGCTTTACCGTGTGTTGATGATGTCATTTCCACCCCGTTCACCACGATTTTTCTTGACACAATGACATCATAATCGCGGCAAAGACGCCCCGTCTTCTTTGTGCTCCTTGGCTTTTCGCGTAACATCATGTCACCCGTTCTTAATGACATCATTTTCGTTGCTATTGCTGCGGTTTTTCTTGCTCTGATAAGGGTTTTCGTGCGACATCATTTATCTGCCTCCAAAGGAGTGTCTATTTCATGGGCATGTATCGCTTTACCATTCGATTGCATACGGTTGATGACCACGAACTGATTGAAGCCCTCCAAAATTACCCATGGGGCCAACGGCAAGCGGTCATTCGCCAAGCCTTGCGGTGGTATCTGGTTCCCGGCGGCTTTCGCGATCTGCTGGATACGCTTCAGCATCTGCCCCAGGCTGCCTTACCCGAACCGGCGAAATCCGCTCCAACGCCATCTGATTCGCCCCCGTCCCACAGCCCACCGCCTACGGTGTTGGGCGATCCCACTGATGTGCCGTTAGACGCCCTCTTACAAGGGCCCCAAACCCCCGAAGAACAACAAGCCTTTGCCCAAACGCTGGAAGACATGTTCAAAGCCTTCGGGGATCCGTCGTAACCGATTTCTTATGGTTTCTCTCCATTTTTCGGAAAGCAGGTGAGCCTGTCATGGCTAGTTTTACTCTTCTTCGCCCGCATTGCGATCTCCGTAAACTCCACACCATCGCTCAATTTTTGCAACCCTATCGCGGTTGGACTCTGACGGTGATGACGCCGGACGACAAACAGCATCCACGGTTCACCGGCACGCTTGTCACCGTCACCGACACTTTTTTTGTCCTTGCCGGCCCCGCTTATCGTGTGACCTTTGATTTATGGACAGTCTGGTCAGGCCGGGCAACCATTCGCCGGCCTAATGGCGCGTTTCTGTGGGATCCCCCGTGGACTGCATCAGAGGTGCATTAAGGAGGTGCGTGGATGACACCCTCACCGGTTTCAGCGGTTGACCCGTGGACCCGGCCGCTCTTTTTGGTCTGGCAACCCATTTGGACCCCTCAGCCCCCGGCGTTGCCTGTCGGGGAAATCCTGACCCGCATTCGTCCTCCGCAACCGGCGTGGGCTTTGTCGCCTCTGGCGTGGTGGCGGATGGCGGTGACGTTAGGCCCGCACCTGGTGGCACAGTTGGACCAGTGGGTCTGGCAGACGGTCGCCCGTCACCAGATTCCGGGCCATTGGCATATCAATTTGTGGCCGCATACGGTGAAGACCCAAGCGGCGTGGATCGCGCAACAGGCTACGGCGGGCCTTGTGTTGGAAACCACGGAGCAATGGCCGTGGTCCGCCCGGTTGTGGGACACCTTATATGATGTGTGGATAAGCCGGCAGGGGCGCGTCATGCTGGATGATTGGACAGATGATACGGTCGTGCCCACCTATCGGGGCTTGTCAGGAGTAAAAATCGACCAAACGGTGTGGCATGATGAACCGTTCACTGGTGCGTTTATTGCTCGATGGACCGACTTTGTAGCCCGTTGTCACGACCACGGGCTGATTGTCATTGCGGAAGGCATTGAAACCCCGGAACAACGCGATATCGCGCTCCAATGCGGCTGTGATGGCCTCCAAGGCTTTTTGTGGGGGCACCCGCGAGTCTGGCCTCAACGAACGGACGATACCGAGAATGTTGTGATTCCTCAATAATCTGTTGCTGTTGTGATGCAACTCCAGGGAGATGACACGTTATGAAGACTTATCGTGGTATGCGTTTAGAAAATGGCGTGGCTTTAGTCGAAATTATCGATCATGAGAATGGCCACATCACCTATCGCTCGTCTCGCAATGAGGATCACCCGGAATTTGATTGGGGGTATAACGGGATGGGTCCGTATCATTTGGCTCAGTTTTTGATACAGGACGCCATGCCATTCCAAGACATTCCCCAACACGCATTACTGGCCCTCGATCACGTTATTGCTCATTGGGCCGATGGATGGACGGTGACCTCAGACGATATCGCACGCATTGTCATAGACCCCGCGCCTTAAGGCGGGGGCTTGGTAAAGCCCTACTATGACCAGCCTGAGCGCTTTGAGCGCTACGTTCAGAAGGTGCATACCCAAGGGTGCTTCTCCAGCCGTTGGCTCTATGGGGCAACCGTTAAAAGCGAGCAGGGGAGAGGCAAGCGGTGCGGTTGTTGCGTTCGACCCTTCTGAACATTGGCGAGGAGAGATTTACGAAAGTAAGCGTCACAAGTCCCTTACGGGAGAAAGGTTGTTGCAATATGGCAGTTTTTGTCTTGGACAAATACCAAAAACCACTCATGCCATGTTCTGAAAAGCGGGCAAGATTGCTGCTCGAACGCGGGAGAGCAAGGGTGCACAAGATGTATCCGTTCACCATTCGATTGGTTGATCGGTTGCAGGAAACATCAACCCTGCAAGAAACGCGCCTGAAACTCGATCCGGGGTCAAAAACGACGGGAGTCGCCATCACCCTCGACGGCACAATGGGCACAAAAGCTGTTTTTCTTGGCGAGATCGTCCACAAGGCAGGCATCAAAGCAAAATTAGATAGTCGCCGGTCGATTCGCCGTTCAAGGCGTAACAGAAAAACAAGATACCGTCAAGCGAGATTCTTGAATCGCAAACGCAAAGAAGGTTGGCTCCCGCCAAGTTTGGAAGCAAGGGTACAACAAACACTTCACACAATAGAGAAACTAAGGAAATTGCTACCAATCCAAGCCATTAGCGTCGAACACGTCAAGTTTGACACGCAGAAACTTGAAAGCCCTGAAATCTCAGGGGTAGAGTATCAGCAAGGCACATTGATGGGCTACGAAGTGCGGGAGTATCTGCTCGAAAAGTGGGGGCGAGCCTGCGTGTACTGTGGCGTCACAGATGTGCCCCTGGAAGTGGAGCACATCATTCCCAAGAGCCGTGGTGGCAGCGATCGAGTCTCGAATCTGACACTGGCTTGTCACGACTGCAACCAAGAAAAGGATACTAGAACGGCGGAGGAATACGGATTCCCACATATTCAAGCACATGCCAAAAAGCCATTAAAAGACGCGGCGATGATGAATGCGACGAGGTGGCGGTTGTATGAGCGGTTAAGGGCCACTGGCTTGCCGATAGAAACAGGAACGGGGGGACGAACCAAGTACCAACGGATTCAACGAGGATTGCCGAAAGAACACTACTATGATGCCTTGTGTGTAGGTGCAAATACGCCAGTAAAATTCCGCACTCTACCTGCTTACGTGCAAGTTTGGAGCGCAAAAGGGCGAGGGACAAGGCAAGATCG
>JAKAAL010000434.1 GCA_021802375.1 Bacillota bacterium
TTACTGTTGCAAATACGGCGAGCATTTCTGAGCAACTAAATGTATCGCAGTGTGCAACGCCAATCCGTCACCGGATCTTCCGAACGAGCCGAACGTCGTCGACCCCATCCGGCCGGCCATTTTATCCCCCTTCGTAGCCCCATGCCGGACTATTGCGTTGGAAACTGGATGCCGAACGCTCGAACGCTTTGCTATTGAGACACGGATGTGTCAGGCACCCGACTCCAAGGAGCGCGAAGCGAGGCGACGACAAGTCCGAGAAGCATCGTGGCAGCGCCTCCAATGGTGATCGTGGCACCGGCGCCCCAGACGCTCACTACCACCCCCCCAATCAATTGCCCCACCGGCAGGCCGGAACTCGTCACGGACTGAAACACCCCAAAGACACTCCCCCGCAGGTGATCCGGGATGAGTCGCTGTTGCCATGTGGCCGCCACGATATTGTATGGAGAGTACACCAGGCCGCCGCCGAACAAGGTGAGCATAGCCTCCCACGGATGGGTCGTGAACCCAGTTAACCCACTGAACAGTCCCCACCCGATGATGACGCCGGTTATGAACCATCGTAGGCTCCACTGGGGCCTAAAGCGGCTCCAGAGAAGTGTACCTAGGAGCGAACCGACGGCGAAACTACTCCAGACGAGACCGAGAGTCCCGGCTCCCGAATGGTAGACCCGATCTACCATCACGGGCAAAGCCGGCTCCAACGGTCCGTACGTGAGATTGAAAAATAGGGTGACCATGCCGATGATCAACAGGGCTGGACTGTTCCATAAGAAGCGCCATGGGTTTGGCGCGGGATCTGACGGGGTTGACGGGTCGCGAGGGAAGCGTGTGCGGTACCGCGTGGCGGGAATACCCATTAGGGACAAAACGTACGCCGCGTAACACGCGGCGGTCACAAGCAAAGTCAAGGGAGATCCGATCGCCGCCACTAAAATTCCCCCCACGGCCGGGCCCAAGAGGGTCACGAGACCGCTGCGGAATTGGGAAAATCCATTCGCCACTTCGAGGTCATTAGCGCTCACGAGGTTAGGCAAGAGCACGCCGCGCCCAATCATGGACAGCGGTGACAGGGCGGCGGCAGCCGTCACCACTCCAACCAAAATTGGAAACGTGAGGATGTGCATCCACGTCATGATGGGAATGGACAGGTAGAGAATCGCCTGACCCACATTATCGATCACCATCAAACGTCGACGTGGCAGCCGGTCGAGTAATCGGCCGATGAACGGGCTGGTGGCCATACGGGCAATCGGGATGACCGCTAAGATGATGGCGACCCGGACCGACGACCCGGTTGTCTTCAGCACGAACCATGCCAGCGAAATCGAGACAAATTGTAAGGCAAGCAAAACCAGGGTAGAACCGGTCCAGTAGATGACGAAAAACTTGTTACGAATGAGTGTGCGATACGTGCTCGTTTGGGCCACCCCCTTTTCGGTTGGACTCACGATGTGCGGCGACACTTGCATACATCGATCCTAGCAGAGGGGCCTCGAGACCACCATAAGACCTTAGGCGTATGTCCGGGGGCAAAAAATCTCTGGCCCGGTCTTCCGGCCCCTCATACGCGCTATCCGTCTTACAGTGGGCCTCGACTCGGCCGAACAACTGGCTCACCAGGCGTCCTCAATAACGCATCGAAACCCGACATCCAGCGAACGATGCAGCAAAAAACGTCGGCCGGTGAACTGTGGATGGAGGAGTTCTCCAACACTCGTCCATGCGCCACCTTTAATGGCTATCCATGCCGTCCAATCACCAACGATACTGCTGGAATCCATGCCTCGAAACATCGGTACCAATTCATCCCCGTCTACAAAGCGGCTCCGCGTCATCTCCCATACATTCCCGATGAGTCCTCGGATACCGCTTGCAGTCACGGGATTCGCCGGATCGGTAACCGGAATTGTAGTCACTGCAGGATACGTATTCGTGATCGTCCGGAGCAGCTCTTTCCAATCTTCGATACTCTTAATTTCCTGAGCAAACGCGCGCACGGCACCATGTCCCAAAGGACTATCGGTAACCGGATGGTTGACATCCAGTGCGACCCGCTCCCATTGATCCACGGTGGGCAGTTTTTTCCCCGTGAAACGTGCATAACCGACAGCATCATACCAGTCAATTCCGCACACCGGATGGTCGGGACCAAATCGTGCGTCACCGTAGGTCGACCGACGATGCAGCTTGTTCGTCGGCTCGTCAGGATGGCAGTAAACGTGACCTTGTTCCGCGATGGCAACACAGAATGCATCATACTCCGTGTTGGTCACAGGAGCGCGATCGATCCAAAATCGTGGTATGTGAACTTCGCGAGAAGGGTTTAGTTCGGGGGTGAACCAGGCATCGGATGTGAGACCGGTCGAGTCAACACCCAAAGATACCGTAGCGGCCGGAACCTCAACCATGTTATCTAACCCCGCACGAACCTTTGGCAATCCGGGAGGCAGATACCGACGCACGGATTCAGCTCGATCTTCGGCAATGATATCCCGAATGGACAGCGACAGCACATGGCTCATCGGACGCCCTGAGCCCGACATGCCCGCCACAAAGTCGATTGGCACGCGCTGATCAGGCTTAAGGGCATGGTTAATCGCAAGTGCGGCGGCGTCAGAGTAGTCCCCCATCACCCACTCCAGGTACTCTATGCTGACCGCCCAGTCCGGATTTCGGGCAGCGGTCTCAACAAGGGCTGCTCTAATGATGGGAGATGGCGACATGGCGGCCATGGCGAACGCTTCGTTACGTGCGTCCTCGTCTAGCTCGCCAATCAATGTGGCAAACAAGGCAGCCAACAAACGCTCACCTTCGACCGACCGTTCCTCAGCCATTGCACTTCCGCGTTCGAGGGCATGAAGGATCGATTGGGAGATATCAGGTGTAAGAGACATTTTCATCCCTCCGGAGAAACAGTCTTCGCGCGTGATCCTTTGTCTCGCTTTCGCGAAAAGGGAGCCCCGGTCCGGGATACTCTCCCGCACAATAGTACAAATACAATGTCCGCCGTTTTTGCCCAACGAGCGTTGGTCGTGTAGACGCATGATATAACGTGTCTGCGTGACAGACTAGATCTCCGGGTTCAACTTCTATGGGAACCCATGTGGGGTCAGCGCGACGTGGTGTCATCAGGTGGCTGCCAGGGACTAAAATGAGACAGCCGTTTTCAACGGTCGATTTGTCCAAGTAGATACCCGTCGTAACCACGGGTGCTAACCTATGGTCGGCTGGAAAATCAATGTGCCACTGAATTTGGTCGTAACGACTTCCCGGGCTCGAGATTTTTGTTTGCAGCACGCTCCCGTGCATCGTATCGTCCAGCCGCCACGCGGATTCTCCGAGTAGACTGCGGCCTACGGCATCGAGTCCCTTGGAATCAATAAGTTCTCGAGTCCTTACACAGTACCGAGTGAAATAGGGAAGTCGGTGGACCAGCGGACTTCCATCGTCATCGTGTCCCCACGGCGTGATGTCATCGATATCGTCCGATGGAATGTCCCCGCGCACCGTCGCGGCCTGAAGGTCTTGGGATTCCCGCTCAATGATCTCGATCTCACGCGGCGATAACATGGCCCGGTAAATGACAAATCCGTAGGTGTGGTAGAAATCATATTGCGCGGGCGTCACCACTCCGGAATAGCGAAAACTAGGCAACGTCATGGGAATCCCCTCCTTTCTACGATTACGTGCGAACCCTATGGCGTCCGTCGATATAAATCTCGGTAGTCCACGACGCTGTATCGAAACGGATTGAAGCGGAACCCGCCTACGCTGCTGTTGAGCACGATAAAGCGGTCTCGTTCGTAGGTATACAGTTGAGGCACCAAATCGAGTGTCATGGCATTTAACTTGCGATAGATGGAATCGCGCTCGACGGGGTCTGCCTCCTCGACACCGCGTTGAATCAAAACATCGAACTGCTCGAACCGGAAACCTTGCCAACTCGCCGCAAGTCCTTGTGAGTGGGTCAGGCATCGCGCTAGACTGTGCGGATCACCATAATCAGCCTGAACCCCGATCCAAAAAATCGGAGCCATCCGCTTCTTGATTAACTTCCGATATTCCGACCACTCAACGGGGAGCACGTCCACTCGCACGTTTTGGTGGATTTGCCGTAATCCATCCGCTAACAAGTGGGCGGCAAAGACGCGCTCTGCATTGCCCGCGTGAGTCACGATAGTGAAGCGGCATCCCTTTTCTTAAAGTCTGCCGTCCCAAGCTTCTGCCCAATATGAACGGGCGGCATCCAAATCCATGCGCGGGGCCTGAGCCAAGAGTTGTTTATCCCACGCCCCAGGATCCAGTCGACTGGGCACTGGTCCAAGAGCCCGTTGTTCAACACCGGCTAATCCATTGTGCAGAAAGTAATCATAATCGAACGCCGCCGCACAGGCCCGCCGAACCAAGACGTCGGAGAAGAAGTTTGCAGGGATTCCATCGCCATCAAGTTTCCCGCTACCGATGAACTGGTTGGTCGCTCCCGCAATTTCGAAGGTGAATCCCGCAAATGGGTTGACGTTTAGTTCGGGCAGATGGTCATATACAGTCACGTTCGTGTGAAGGCCGAGTTCCTCCGTGACCTCTCGTGTGCAGGCGGCAAAATCTACTTCGTTCGTAATGAGCAGATCGCGCCGCTCCACTGGATCGTCCGTTCGGTCGAGAATCACCTGCCGGAAGGTCTCCGGCGTACCCCAGTAGTCATCGTGACGTTCGAGCACCGTTCGATCGTTCTCATGCTCTACCAAACGATAGGGACCGGTTCCACACGCGCGAAATCCGAGTCCTCCCCGTGCAGCGACGTTCACAAGGGTGTCCACCGTATCCCAGTCGCCCATCGATGCCGCCCAATTTCGTGCGAAGATGTACACCCGGTTGGCGAGGATGGCCTTGGTAGGCCCAAAGGCAACGGGCAAGCGGAATACGAGTCGGTTGTCGTCCTCGACAACCTCGACAAGATCCTTTAACCGGTTGATTTCTCGGCATTTGGCGATGACA
>JAKAAL010000435.1 GCA_021802375.1 Bacillota bacterium
ACCGCGAGCCGTACGATGCGGTGACCAAGGTGCTGGTGGGCACCCCAGTGGTTACGGTGAAATACTAAAAAATGGAAGAAGCGGTACGGATAGGGAATGAATGAGGAAAAAATTGGGCATCCTGTGCCTGAGCATGTCCCATCAAGTTGGACGGCTTAGGTCTCTGATGACAGTCGTCAAAGGAAGCGGGAGGACACATGGGCAACAGTCAGAAGACGTTGTGGCGGATACTGGCGGGAGTGGTGGGGGTTCTCGTTGTGGGAACCGGACTCACTCTGGCAATTCGCAGCGAACGCCGAGCAGTAAGCGTAAAAGCGGAACTGCACCAACAAAAGGCAAAAAAGGGCCGCGCGCCGAAGAGAAAGCGGCCAACTAAGAGTCATCAGGCGACGGTCCTACCGACGGCCGAACCGCTGATGATGCCAGTTAGCGGGCGCATCCAGGCGGGCTTTGGTTGGCAATATTCGGGAGCGCAAAATGAGTGGTATTACAACCCGGGAATCACGATCGCAGCCAAGGCAGGAACCCCGGTGAAGGCGGCCTGGGCCGGTACCGTGGAACGGGTGCAAGCCCAGCCCGCAACCGGCGTGGAGGTGATGGTCAACGACGGAGGCAATTTTGAGACGGCGTACGCCCACCTGGGCAAGGCCAAGGTGCGCGTTGGTCAGAGCCTTCACCAGGGAGACGTCGTCGGCGTGGTCGGGCCATCTGACATCTATGCGCATCAAACCGGGGCACACCTTGACTTTCAGTTGTACCACTCGGGTCTGGCGTCCGATCCAGTCGCCTATCTCCATCCCTCATCGTAAGCCCGTTTAACATCGATGCCAGTGCCAGGGCACATGCCCTGGCATTTTCACGTACGCCCGGCCATATACTCAACCAGATTGCGGGGGGAGAAAGGGGCCGGAGCGGTGAAAGACCACATCTGGCAGCGTGTGGTAGATATAGGCAACTACATCCTCAAGAGTGGCGCTACCGTCCGCGATACTGCAAAAGTCTTTGGGGTCTCGAAAAGCACTGTGCATAAAGATGTCACGGAACGCCTTCCTAAGGTAAATGCTCAACTGGCAACCGAGGTCAAGAAGATCTTGGAGGTAAACAAGGCGGAAAGGCATTTAAGGGGAGGGGAGGCAACGAGACAAAAATTTAGAATAAAGCATCCCGTCGCCTGACAGATCGATAGGCCGCCATCCGTCCGTCCAACAAGCTGTTCATCGAGTTCTCGCCACTCCTGAATGGCTTGTTGGGGTCGACGCACTTTGCGCTTAGGGCGCCAAGCACCGGGTTGTCGATTCCGCCTGAACCCTGTTCGGCGAGGCCAGAAGGTAGGTCGTTTCGCCCACTGGCTACTGGTTTTCTAGTTGCAAAAAAGCTAGGAGCGGACCCTCACCCCTTGGTAAGAATCGTCGCGGCTTACTCTAAGATCACCGGGGTTGGGAGGCGACTAGAGCGCTCCACCCGACTCAGGCGCGTCGTGCTTTGGCGTAAACTGGGGCAGATTGACGAGGGCAATGCCTAGGGCGATAAAGAGGCCACCAAGAAGAACCCCGGGAGTCAGGGGCTCTCCTAAAATAAGCCAACCCGAAAGTACCCCGAAGAAGGGAGCCAGGAACAAAAAAGAGCTGGTTTTGGCGGCGTCACCCTGTTGCAAAAGCCAGAACCAAAGGGAAAACTGCACGATGGAGGCCATGATGGCCAACCAGAGGATGAGGCCTAGCGAGGTCCAGGTGAGCACGAAGAGGGGCCGTTCCATCACCGTACTTAACCCTAAGAGGGCAAGGCCACCTATCAGCATTTGGTAGGCGGTTAAGGCCCACATATCAAATGCCGCTCCCCACCGTTTGATGAGCAGCGTGGCCACGGCCCACGAGAAGGCACCTCCAAGGCCAAGCGCCGTGCCCGATCGCATATGTAGATGAAGACCCAGGGTGATGAGAATTCCGACGAACCCCAAAACCACGCCAATCCACTGGAAGGCTCGGTAACGGGCCTTCCAAAAAATGGTGGCCAAGAGCACCACCATGAGCGGGTTGCTAAACGTGAGGATGGAGGACTCGCTGGCCGGAATCGTGCGCAGGCTGATAAAGATGGCGCCCATCACTCCGGTGGTTTGAAAGAGCCCGACGAGGGCGACTTGAGCCCATCGGCGAAGGCCTTGAGGGCGAGGGCGGTGGTGCGTTGCCGCCGCCATGATGATCCCGGCCAAGGTAAAGCGGATACCGGCGAGGAGCAAAGGAGAGACGTCTTGCAGTCCCAGTTTGCCAATGGAAAAGGACGAGCCCATTAGGGCGGTGGCGACCACTAACCCGGCAAGATAGCTTGGTCGGTTCACTCAGCTAGCCTTCCATCATGGGCCGTCCGAGGGCCTGCACAGAGCCTAAGATGCTGTGGTGTGATGGGTCCCGTATTCTCCCTGTCTTCCACGACCTATCCTAACCCCCTTAAAATCTCCAGAGCCGCCCTGTCGAGCGTCATCGGTAAAACGAATGCATTAGGCCATTTGCTGCAACTGCCTTTTAAGTCGCTGGCGGGCTCGTTGAAGCCGCTTTCGACTTCGTTCGTACTCCTTCCGTGACATGGTCGGCAGAGGACACCAGGTCAAAGCTAGGCGCTCGTCTGGGCTAAGCGATTGTAGCGCGTGGGCGAAATCGAGGAAGCATTCGGCCTCAGTGAAATTTTCGTCGCGCCCGCTGGCGTGTTTGAGAGACGACTCGTTCAGTCTCTCGTCTCGATTTCGTTGCTTTAGGTATTCCCGCCGGATCCGTTGATGGACGGTGTTTTTGGCATAGTCCGTAAAGGTGGTGCGGTGACGCCAGGGCTGATAGGCGAAGACTGACTCCCAAAGGGCCAGGGCTCCTTCGCCTTGTAGGTCGTCCACCTGGCCACCCAATCGACCGTATCGGCGGGCATCTTCCGCTATCTGGGGCCAAAAGTGGGCTACGAAGGCCTCTTGCAGCTCAAGCTGACCTTGTTTTAAACCAGTTAGTTGATCGTCCTGCCAGACCATTCGTGTCGATGGTGGCCACCCTGAGCAGGCTAATCGCAAAACGCCCCAGAGGGTGGAACGAAGGCTAGTTTGCGCGAGTGCACTCATGAACTTCCCTCCCGTGTACGGCTAATGTGATCGATCAGTCCGTAGGCCAATGCTTGCTCGGCGCTCATCCAACAGTCACGTTCGATATCCCGAGCGATTCGTTCCCGATCCTGACCGGTGTGATGTGCCAACAATTCTATCTCTACCTGCTTGGTTGCGGATAGCTCCTTGAGGGAAATTTCCAAGTCGGTTAGCTTTCCGTGCATTTCTCCGCTTATGCCAGGCTCGTGGATCATGATCCGACTATGGGGCAGGGCGTACCGGTGAGTCGAATTTCCAGCGGCCAACAACACGGCGGCCATGCTGGCGGCCAAACCGATGGCCACGGTGACGATGGGGGGCTTGATGTACTGCAAGGTATCATAGATGGACATGCCCGCGGTCGTGGAGCCACCGGGAGAGTCGATGTAAAGATTAATCGCTTCCGAGGCATTCTCGCTTTCCAAGAACAGCAGCTGAGCGACGACTAAGCTGGCCATGGTGTCTTCGATGGGCCCTGTAAGAAAGATGATGCGCTCTCGCAGCAATCTCGAGTAAATGTCAAACGAACGCTCTCCGTGTGCGGTCGGCTCGACGACCACGGGCACCAAATGATTGGACATGGGTTTCACCTCATCTAATCATTGTTCGTGATCGAGGAGCATCGGGACAAGCAAGGCCAGTAATTTATTGCGATCTAAAGTCGTCGAGACGGGCCCGCGCGAGTCAATCCCTATGGCGCGTCAGCATGGGCTAGGATCGTGCCACACGCCTACCACGATTTCTTGGTTTCGATGCCTTTTTAGGTTGGCAGCGGGTTTATCCTCCAGATGATTTGGCCTCGACCTACGCTATGCGAAGGACTTGGTTCGTTGGGAAATCCCAATCGAATGTGAAATATGGCATAATAACTGCGACGACCGTGGTGTTTTGGTTAAACGCGTTGATATGGTACACGATTTCGATGGTGGCTTGAAGCGGACCCATCTAGAGAACTTTTTGCTTATGCGGTCGTGCTAAGGTCTTGGAGGAACGACACGCGCTGTCTATGAGCTTGGGTATGGAGTCAAGGGAAAGGGGCTTTCAAGTCATGGTCTCCAGGGTCTTTGAGGGGCCGCCGGTCATGGTGCCAAGCCGATCGGCGATTTGGCTTAAAGGGTGGAGACGGTTTGCCGCAAATCGAGCAGCCCTGCTAGGCCTGTTGTGGCTTATCTTGTTTGGGGTCGTGGCCCTGTGGGGGCGCCAGTTGGCCCCCTATAGCATGCAGTATGCGAACCTCTTTGCTGGCAACGAGGGTCCAAGCCTGCTCCATCCCTTTGGCACGGATAGCCTAGGGCAAGACATGCTCACGATGGTCATGTACGGATTGCGCTATACCCTGGCAGTCGGGTTCGGCGCCACCGTCGTGGCCCTGGTGGTGGGTGTGTTCATCGGGTTAACCTCGGGAATGGCTGGACGCCTTCTGGATGAAGGGTTAATGCGTTTGACCGACTTTGTCTATGCTTTTCCTGGCTTCTTATTCGCAGCCTTTATTGTTGGAGCATTCCACGGTCAGACAGAAGTGGTCATCTTGGCCTTCGGACTAACTCAATGGGCAGGATTTGCGAGGCTAACCCGGGGATTGGTGCTGACCGTACGCCACTCGGAATTGGTGGAATCGGGACGGGCCATTGGTGCTTCGCGAGCTTTTATCGCCTTGCGCTACATTTTGCCGCAAGTGGTGAACAGTATTATCGTCTACACGGCTTTCGTAGCGGTCAACATCATCACCTTACAGGCCGAATTGAGCCTGTTTTATGGGACTGGACCTGCTCTGCCGCTCATCAGTTTCGGGCAGCTGATCAGCCAAGGCACCGCCGACGTGCTGGGATATTGGTGGTTGTTAGTTCTGCCCGTAGGCACTTTGATTT
>JAKAAL010000436.1 GCA_021802375.1 Bacillota bacterium
TGCTAGGACTGGGCATTGCCCTAGCGACGGGACTCCTAGGCGGGATACTGAATGGGATTGTCATTGCAAACTTGCGATTGAATCCGTTGATCGTGACATTAGGCACCATGGGAATTTTTGAAGGGGAGCACGGCAGATCCCTAGCCTGGATAGTCAATACCCATGCCCACCATGATCATATGGGCTTGAATTCTTGGGTGCAGGCGCAAACGGACGCGCACGTGGTGTCTCATGCATGGAGTCGTCGATGGATTGCCGACCCCGTGACTAATTTCCAGGAATTTGTCCTGGGTTATCCGGAATTGATCCACGATACCCCAACGGTCCGAAAGGAAGTTTTCGCCACTATGGGACCCGGAACGGAACTAGATCTGGGTTTGGTGGGAGGAGAACACTTCTATTTAGGGGACACGGAGGTGGAAATTGTCGATACATCCGGGCATTTACCAGGAGAAATTGGCCTGCTCATTCAAGAAGATCAGGCGCTGGTGCTCGGCGACGTATTGGTGGGGTTGGATTTGCCGATGTTTCACGGTTATGTGGACCCTCACCGATACCGGCAATCGCTAGAAAGAATCCGGCAGTTGGTGGTTACTGGGCGGGTCACCCGAGTAATGACCAGTCATCTGCCGCCATTCAGAGGACCTGAGGACATTTTGAATGCGATTGCCGACCGAGTGCAATTTGTTGATGAGATAAGAACCATGATATTGGCTAGCATTCATGAGCAACCCGGCACGTTACGGGATATTTGGTTAATGGTGTCCAAAAGACACCAAAAACGTCCAGAATTTCGCGGGTTGACCATGGTGGCGGGCCATCTCGCAGAACTCGTATGGCACAAAGAGGTTAGCTGTCATCAGGGCCTGTATCAGGCAAATTAATCGGCTCATAGATGGGGAACTTTTCCAAGGTGTCGGCGAAGACGACCCCCTCAATTTGCGGAAGGGGTCCCGTACGACTTAGAGGTCCGAATTATGTGGGGAAGGAAGATGGGAATGGATGCACGGGTGTTAGGCGGAACGTCGGGTATCGGTGCGGCCATCATTGAACGTCTACGCGGCCGGGGGATCCCGTCTTTGGCCATTTCGAATGATAAAGACACCGGTCGGCGTCTGGCGTCATCGGGCCAACCATTCGAATTCTTGGATTTAAGTCAGAGTGGCGTGGACGTCAGTCGACGTACGATAGACCTTTTGGCCCAGTATGGGCTCCCGAGGTATGTGTTTATGTCGGCTGGTCTCACTCGAGAAGAAGCGGTGCTGGAGACGTGTGCGGAAGATTGGCTTCTTCTTGCAAACGTAAATCTCTTAGGTGTGGTGCAACTATGCAATCGAATTGCTAGGGCATGGCAAGTGGATGGAGAGAACGCATGGGATCGGCAGATTGTGATTCTGGGATCAGTCAATGCCATGCGACCGCTTCCCTCCCAGGGAGCTTATAGCATTATGAAAGCGGGATTGCACGCGTATGCGAAGTGCCTGAGCAACGACGTGGCCGAGAATCATATCCGCATTAATCTCATAGCCCCGGGAGCCGTGTGGACGCCGATGAACGAAACCCTCTTTGCAGATGACACCAATGGCGAGGCGCAACGGCGAGTGGGAGCGGATTCTTTGACCGGTCGGTGGGGAAGGGCCGAAGAAATCGCAGAGGTTGCCACATGGCTGGCGCTCGATAGTCCGCCCTTTCTTACGGGTGCCGAGTTAGTAGTGGATGGTGGATACATCGTAAAACGTTGAAGTGGATCTCATTAGAAGTAGTCACACTAGAACAAGAAAGAACGGTGACAGAACGATGATACGATTCGCAGAAATTCTTCCGGAGTCCCGTCCTACCGTATTTTGGACGATGCTGAAACAATTGGGGATCAGGGAAGGCGTGGGCGTCCTACCGCGTCATTTTGTGGATTGGCGACGCGCCACTATTGATAATCCATGGGATTACACTCCGTTGGCGGTCTACAAAGAGATGGTGGAAGAGGAGGGGCTGACTTTAACCGCCATCGAAGATAACCCGCCGATGGACCGCTTGCGGTATGGTGCGGCCGGTGCCGAAGAGGAATTTGATCAGGTCGCCCAAATGATTACCAACATGGGCCGTTTGGGCATTTCTCTTTGGTGCTATAACTGGGCAGCAGCAATTAATTGGCAAAGGACGTCCTCGAGGCTACGGGGACGGGGGGGTGCTATTGTGTCGGGTTATGATCATCAGTTGGTGGGATCCAATCCTCCTCCACTGATGGGACCGATTGCTGCAGACGCCCTTTGGGCAAATTTAGAGCGGTTTCTTCAACGCATTGTGCCAATTGCGGAGAAAGCAGGTGTTAAATTAGCGCTGCACCCAGACGATCCCCCGATATTGCCAGAAATCCGAGGTGTCTCGCGGATTATGAATACCGTGGATGCCTTTGAACGTTTGCTCGCGATCTCGCCTAGCGAGGTCAACGGCATCACCTTATGCCAAGGCAATTTTACGTTGATGACGAAAAATTTACCCGAAGTTATTCATGCGTTGGGCGGAACAGGACGGGTGTACTTTGTACATTTCCGCGATGTGCGTGGCACTCCGGACAAATTCGTGGAAACTTTCGTGGATGAAGGACAAACCGATATGGTCGCGTGTATGCGTGCGTATCGTGATATCCACTTCGATGGCATCATGCGGACAGACCATACACCCACATTGGCCGGCGATGATGCGGAGGTGGCTGGGTATTCGACGTTGGGCCGCCTACATGCTTTGGGATACATGACAGGGTTGCGGGAAGCAGTGTTATCCGAAGCCCAACAGTGATTCCTTGGAAGGTTCAACAGGGGGCTCATGGGACAAACCCTCCAGGCAGGCGTTACGGCGTCTAGGATGGCATCGAAAGTTTATTGATTTCATCCCGTCTGGAAAGATTGACGGGTTCATGGCGTAGGACGGAGCAACCCAGATCTGGGAATGAAGGATGAAAAGAAAGAGAGGCACTATGGGGGTTTATTTGGGGATTGATGTGGGCACTTCATCCGTTAAAGTGGGTTTGATGACCGAGAATGGGGGCTGGACGGCCCGATCCGCCGCAGTGGCGGGAGCCAGTCAAGGTTTACTGGATGGGGAGATGGATCCGGAGGTCTGGTGGGTGGCTACGCGGGCGGCGTTGGCTGCGTTGGGGGAGGTGGTGGCGCTGTCAACCGTCTCGGCCATTGGGGTGATCGGCAACACGCCGACATTGGTTCTCGTCGATCACCGCGGGCGGCCGGTTTATCCGGCCTTGTTGTGGAGTGACACGCGTGCCCATCGCGAAGCGCAGGAACTCCTGGCAGAGCACACCCAGGCCCAATGGGATGATCTCTATGGGGGTCATATTCCCGTGTCGGCGGCGTATCCCTCCGCAAAACTACGGTGGTTACAACGCCACGAACCGGGCGTGCTGGCTCGGACCGCAAAAATTCTCCAACCGAAGGATTTTATCAATTATCGCCTGACGCATGTCCTAGCGGGCGACCTTTGGACATCGAAAGGACTAGTCAATCTCCTCTCTCAACCCGATCGCTGTCCGCTGTCGGCCCTCGACCTGGATTCGGCCCTCGCGCCGCCTTGTCATCGGCCGATTGACATCATTGGATCGGTGTGTCCCGAGGCGAGTCAACTGACGGGGCTTGCCGCCGAAGTGCCTGTGATGGCGGGATGGAGTGATACGCTGGGCGCGGTCCTGTCGTTAGGATTGGAGGAAGATGACGGATTTATTTTGAGTGGGACCTCGGATAGCATTGGAATGATGACGCGCCGGACTCCGGATCCCACGAATACCGTCTTGTGCGCCCCGGTGTGGGACTCGGGGTATCACATTGTCTATGGGCCGACATCCAGTGGATTGTCGACTGTGCATTGGGCTAATCAGGTTCTGGAGCTCGACCTGTTCCATGAAACCGCCCCAGTAGTCGGAGGGGATCCACAGGATCTGCCCGTGTTTGTGCCCTTTATTTTGGGCCAGCGGAGCCCAATTTGGAATGATCAGGTGCGAGGGGCCTGGTTGAATGTAGGGATCCATACGACACGTCACCAACTGGGGGATGCCGTATGGGAAGGCGTGGTCGCTGCGGAACACGCGGTGTATGAGGCCGTGCAAGCCACGACGGGGGTGGATTGTCCACGAATCTTCGTGACCGGCGGCGGTGCCCAAATTAAGCGGATGAATGAGTGGCGGGCGACGATCTTTGACCGCCCCTTATTCGACGCCGCATCGGATCCCGTCTTAGGGGCCGCACTCCTCGCGTATTGGGGAATGCATACGACCGACGGCCCGACCACCAGACCCGCGATAAGAAAAGAGGTTCACCCATTGCCAACGGTCCGCCTCACCTCGGGTCGGTCTGCGCAGTACCGAGCCGCGACGCACGCGGTGATGGCGTATGGGATGGCACAAGACAGGGAGGGGTCATAATGAGTGAGACGTTGTCGCAGCTTAAAACCCAACGGGTAATTCCGGTCGTGCGGACGAGGTCGGTCGGCGAAACGGGGGAAATGGTGAGAATTCTGTATGCGGCCGGAATGCGATTGATTGAATTGACGCTAACGATCCCCGATGTGCTGGCGGTTGTGGCGCAGTTCCGGCAGTCGTATCCCGATCTCCTGATTGGCATTGGGACGATCCGAACTGCGCTGCAAGCCCGAGAGGCCGTCGATGTGGGAGCTTCGCTATTAATTACTTACAAAGCGTCCGAATCGGTGGCGAATGTCGGGCAGCAGTGTAGCGTGCCCTACATACTCGGGGCGTGGACCCCAACGGAAGTGGATCGCTGTCTGGAACTCGGAAGTGCGGTCGTTAAATGGTTTCCCGCGAGTATCCATGGTCCCGCAGCATTACGGGAGTTACAGGGCCCTTTACCGGACGCGAAATTTTTCCCCACTGGGGGGATCCGCGTTGAAACCATGCAAGAATGGTTTGCTGCAGGGGCGGTCGCGGTGGGGATTGGGGGAGACTTACTGGGGCGG
>JAKAAL010000437.1 GCA_021802375.1 Bacillota bacterium
TGTAAACGTCCGCCTTTGGCTCATTCCACCGTAGCATTCGACTCGGTACCGGAACTCAAGAGGATCAAGTGGAGGCGGCCTGGCAAAACGGAGTGCTCGTCGTACGAATTCCCAAGCTCCCCGAAAAGCAGGCCAAGGTCATCCCCATCCAGACCCGGAGTCAAGCGGCCGTATCGTCGGGAGTGTAGGGTAATTTGTCCCGCCCAGGGTGATTTTTACACGCCACCCTGGGCTTTTCCTTTGCGTTTGGCAAGCGTTCTGGTGCACCTAGCAAGATGATTAAGCGGAAACCAGCGAACGATAGCATGACCTTAGCGTGACGCCAAAGACCATCATCGCCATCGAAACAAGAAGTACACTAGAAGTGAGCGTCTTGCCTTGCCGCATACTTTGACCACTGCATGGAAACCGTACTCTAGCTCGCGCAGGAAGGCAGGAAATCTGGGATGAACGAAGGATTTCTACATCTCGCGCGCCAGTGCCGCTGGTGGGCGTTGGGACTCCTTATGGGACTTGCGGCCGCCAATCTCGCCAAAGGTCATGTCATGTGGACGCTAACGGTCGGTATAGCGGCCGGATCCCTTGGGGCTATTGTCGCGGCCGAAGCTCGAACGAGACACACCGGCGTGGTTCGCGACGGAAAAAGCCTTTTTCGGACTCACTCACTGGCCCGACTGCTCTTCGCGTTGCTCTTTTTGGTTCCCGCGGGATTGGCAGCGGCGGCGAAGATATACTCCTCGCGGATCGTAATTGACGAAATTTCGTAGCGGTTGGCGACCGTGCTATGAGCGGATTCAGTGGCTTTGCTCCTCAACTCAAACCATCAATTGTGATCCGCGAGGAGTATAGCTGGCTGGCATCAGATCTCCACCGGCTTGGTATTCCTTTACCTTCTGGCCTGTGTCATTGCCGTAGGATTCGCGATCAATCGCAGGCGTTGAAAAAAAGGGCCGACCAGAACGAAGCTTCTCATTTTAGGCACAACTCCGTCCGAACCGCTCAACCTCCGCCGAGCGGCCGGTCCCCAATACCATGTAAAATAGCCTGCCGCACTGCCCACTAGGTCACACAGAATGTCCCGGTTATTTCTGTTAGCCTGGTGGTCGATGGCCACCAGGCTATCCGCGTAAAACGCCTCGCTAGACCTTTGTTGGCGCCAACCACCACACGTCCCGAACCGGGTGCTAACTAGCGCCCGTAAGGCACGCGGTCGCGTCGAGTGGTCTGGCAGTCCGCCAACACCCAATGACCATTCGTGTTTACCCGGCTAATCTGGCACTTCAGCCGAATCCCGGCCGACGCGGAGATTCCCCCGTCGAGAATTCCAATTCATACCAGTTCCGCGGTCCGTACCACCGGGCTGAAAACCCGTGGGTCATCGTCAGTACGTCTTACACCAGGTCTTCCTCTGGGGACAGGGTTCTTGATTGAGTACCATAATCTCACCAGCATGCGGCTGACCACAATGTGCGAACCATTCGTAGCCGAACCGTGTGAGCCGATCGCTAGCGGCAATTTGTCACCGTGCAACCCGCCGGCTTCCAACGACCTTCGCGATCCCGGCGCCGGACGGGTTCCACCGTCACCGTGTTCTCTATAGCCACTGTTATCCACTCATCGGCCCTATCCTGTAACTTATGGCATAACTCTGACGATTAAGGCTGGTCAAGCGGGTGGTTAACTTCAGCCATCGTAGGGGCCAGTTGATTATAGCTTCGCAAAATCCAACGATGATCTTGATAGATGGTGGTGCTGAAGCTGGCGTTGGCCAACAGGGTCTTGCCGGTGCCAACCTTTCCTTCCGAAATGAGGGACAAGACAACATTAATGGTTCCCCCGTGAGCCACGACGATAAGGCGGGCATCGGCCCAGCCCCGCCGCAGTTCCTCCATCGTCCTGCCTACTCGGGCTCTCATGGCCTCAAACGGCTCCATATCCGGATAAGATCCTTCGAAACGAGCTTCACGTTCTGCATGGGTCAGCCCCGAGGCCTGCCCGTAACCCCGTTCGATGAGGTCGTCCATCACCACCGTTGGCACCAGAATCCTTGTCTCCCGGGAGATGATCTCTGCCGTTTCCCGCGCTCGGGATAACGGACTGGTCATGATGCCATCCCAAGGGGCCCTCTTGGCCAAATATTGCCCAAGCATCTTAGCCTGTAAGCGACCACGCTCATTGAGAGGAATATCTTCACGACCTTGCAGTCGTCCCGCTTTGTTCCAGTCGGTCTCGCCATGGCGGACCCACACCAAGGTTAGCAAAGTGAACTCCCTTCGAAAGTTGGTGGTTGGTCATCGTTTTGCCCATAGCGCTTCCCAGCAGGGGCATCTTCGTTTACACTTATTGGCAATTGGGGTCGCCCAAATTCAACGATGTACCCTCCAGAAAGGGATGTTCCGTCATGGATCTCCAGGTCAAAGGCAAGTCCTATTTAATCATGGGTGCAAGCAGAGGGCTAGGTCAAGCAGTGGCTGAAGCGCTCTCGAGCGAGGGTGCCGTGGTTACCGTTACGTCCCGCCAGGCGGAGACGGCCGTTAAGGTGGCGAAGCGCTTTTTAGGAGTGGGACTTCCGTTGGATACCTCCGACATCGATAGTGTGTCGGGGTTTTTGGAGGCGTGGAATGCCCGGCCCCTTGATGGCATCTTTGTGAACACCGGTGGACCACGAACCGGCGACCTAGAGGATTTGACTGCCGATGACTGGACGGCTGCCTATCAACAGCTGCTGCTCGGTCCGACCATGCTGGTCAGGGGCCTCAAGACCTCCCTGAATCCCGGTGCCTCGGTCGTGTTTAATGCCTCTATCTCCGTACGCCACCCTATCCCCGCGTTGCTCCTTTCCAACGTCTTTCGGCCCGCCATCGCCGCTTTAGCCCGCTCACTTGCCCTTTCCTGGGCCCAGCAAAACATCCGCGTGAACGTCATGGCGCCGGGTCGCATTGCCACTGAGCGGATTAGAGAGCTAGAAAAAGCACAGGCCGAGCGCGACCATCTCTCCCTAAGCGAGGTCCGCCAAGCTCACTTGGCGTCGATCCCCTTAGGACGGGTAGGCGAGCCCGAAGAATTTGGCCGTTTAGCCGCGTTCTTGCTTTCCCCTCAGGCCAGCTATATCACCGGCGAGACCTTCGTGGTCGGCGGCGGCCTTTAATTTACGCCCAAAACGGGGCCATGTTGGCCGTGCGACACCCATTTTGCGCCAAGAATACATTTTTGTGATATATTGACGGTGCTTAGCATCGGAAACACTACGGATTTATTTATGAAGGGATGAAATGATTTGCTTATCCCGGAACCCTTCCCGCCATTTTTGTCCCCCGACCCCAGCATCATCGTCAGTGTGGCCTCCGACTTAGACGACCAAGCCAACTTTTGCACCCGTTGGCTGACCGTTACCGACGACCACCTTAGCCTCTATGATGAAGCCGGCCAAATCGTCCGACAAGTGGCGATTTTGCACATGCAAAGCGTCAAGCTGAACTCCGACTTTGGCGGAGGCCATCTATTGCTGGGCCTGGATTCCGGGGAGTACTCCTTTACCGTGTTTGCTCGCTTCAGTGCCCCTTTGGCTAAGAAATATGCCTACGTCGAAAGCGTACTTCAGGCCCTTTTAGATGATGCGCCCATTCCTCCCATGTCTACACTGGATGCCCTTCGCCCATGTCCTTCCTGTCATCGCGCCCTACCGGAAGGAACCGAGATCTGTCCCTTCTGCGTGGACAAGAAAAAAGTCATGGGACGCCTTTTGGGCTACGTCCGGCCCTATAAGACGCCCGTGGCGGTGGCTATGATGATCCTTTTCGTCAGCACCGCGATCCAGTTGATACCTCCCTACGTAACCAAGATCATTGTCGACCGGGTATTGCAGCCTAAGGCCTTTTCTGGCGTCTTGCTCGAACTGGTGGCGTTGCTGCTCGCCGTGAATCTGGTGCAACTGGCGATGCAAGCGGTTCGGGGATATCTTGGCGTGTGGTTCGGCAGTCGGATGATGGGCGATATCCGCCGTGATACCTACAATGCGCTGATGGCCCTATCGTTACGCTATTTCGATCATCGACAAGTCTCCCAATTCATCGGCCGGGTCAATAGCGACGCCGAGTCTATGCAGCAATTTATGACCGACGGCATCGTCATGATCACGGGGCAGTCGCTCCTCATCTTTGCCGTGCTTACAGTGATGCTGGTGATGGATTGGCAGTTGGCCCTCGTCACCTTTGTGACCATGCCCCTTATCATCGTCGTCTCGCTGGTGGTCTGGCCCTATGTTCGGCAGCGTTGGTATCGCCAGTGGCGCTCGCGCATGCGGCTCAATATCCTGGTTGGCGACTCGATGCAGGGTATCCGCGTGGTCAAAGCCTTTGGTCAGGAACCGGTCGAATTAGACCGCTACCGGGGTGCAAATCAGGATTTGGTCGTGCAGACGGTGCGCACTGACGGCATGTGGCAGGGAATTTTCCCGCTCTTTTCCTTTCTCTCGGGCATAGGTGGTCTGCTGGTTTGGTACTTTGGCGGCGAGCAGGTCCTTCACCATCGCATTCCCTTAGGTACCCTGATTGCCTTCACCGCCTATATCGCCATGCTGCTCGGCCCTTTGCAATGGTTCAGCCAACTCATCAACTGGGTGACCAACGCCATGGCCGCCGCTGACCGCATCTTTGAGATCATTGACGCGCCCGTCGAGGTGGACGACGACCGCGAGGCCGTACCCATTCCCAAGATTCGCGGCGAGGTGCAATTTGATGGCGTCAGCTTTGGCTACGACCGCCATCGCCCAGCCGTCAAAGCGATTACCATGAAGGTCCATCCAGGCGAAATGATTGGTCTCGTTGGCCATTCGGGCGCAGGCAAGTCTACGTTGATTAACCTCCTCGCCCGCTTTTACGATCCTGACGAAGGCACCATCTATCTCGACGGCGTGGATCTCCGAAAGGTGCGGCAGTCGGATCTTCACCGCCAAGTGGGCGTGGTCTTGCAAGAGAC
>JAKAAL010000438.1 GCA_021802375.1 Bacillota bacterium
TAGTGGTGCACAACGCACCAAATCCAGTACGGACCTCGCCGCTTCCGCGGCGCTTCGTCATGACCGCGGGCATTGGCGCTATCAGCGTGTTTGGTGGGTTATCCCAATTGCCGTCCGTGCTGTCCAATGCGGCTCTGCCGCTGGAACTTCTTCGATACGGCAGAGGTGCGAGCGCGTTGGGAATTGAGAATGCGGCCCTGGTATTCGGCAATTTGGTAGGACAGTGGGGCATGTATCGGTATCCTCAACTGGCCCAGCGCAAGACCGCGCTTATAGCCCTATACGGAATAGGAATTCTAGCCGTGGCAGGCACCGCGGTTGCCTCCAATTCATGGCTGCTGATGGCGGCACTTGTTTTGGTGGGAACCATGGTCAACCTCTACAGCATTATTTGGACCGCTGCCATTCAACGGCAGAGCGGTGCGCAAGACGTCGGTCGAGCTACCGGTCTCTTGCGAAGCACAGGGGACGCGATGAGTGCCGCATCATACCCCTTGGTGGGAGTGGCCGCGCATGACCCCGGGGAAACGGGTCTCGCCTTGACTTTGGTCCTGGCTGGGGGGGTGGTCTATATCTGGCAATGGTTGCGTCCGGGATCGGAGCTCGAGCCGAGCCAGGAAGAATCCTATCGGGCATAGCATGCCTATGCCCTGGGGCGACGGAGGGGACTGCGGCGCCTTCGAGCGGTTGGGAGCTATTAGGCGCTAAATTGCGGACTACGGAGGTGGAATGTTGGTACACTAATCGGAATAGAAAACTGAGACAAAGGATAGTCGGCCGTGGTTATCAACTTCGCCCGTTCAATGGCACGGGCTCAAAAAAGACCTTGCATGAGATTTTACCATTCGCCGCTGCGAGAGATGAGTTGGGCCTTGCACGTTTTGTCGCGTCCCAGTGACCATGGCATTTTTCTGCGGTGGGCCATGGAGACCCGGGAACGCCTAGGCACGACCTTTATGGATGCGCTCCTTGAACTCCCGCCGTTTGCCCAGGGATGGCTGTCGGCAATCGCGCCGGCAACTCCCTCCAACGATGCGCCGACTACATTTCTTCATGAGTGGGAGTCCTACATGAGTCTCACGAACGACCAGCTTCAGGCCGGATATCAGCGAATTTATGAGCGTTGGACCACCCATTACGATCAGAACATGGCTAGAAATTCTGAGTGGGAAGCCATGGCTTATATGACGAAAACAGCATGGTGGTCCAATCGAAGCTATGATCTTGAGGCGCTCCGTGATCACGCAGGTGACCTCATGAAGAAACTGTGGGAACAGGAATTCGAAACCGTGTGGAATCACATTGAGGGCGACCTGACGCGCGACGTTGAATCCAGACGATCGCGCCTTGGCGCGGAGGATATGGGGACCTGGTGGCGCGACGTATCGCCCAGGTTTTTGCTGGGAAAAGATGGTCAATCTCTGCAGGTGTTGGTGCCTTGGCGAAACGAGCTAACCGTCGCACCGGCCGGACGAGTCGTGCTGGTACCCAGTGTGTTTTGCTGGCCGCATCTGTGGGTGGACGGACGGGACAACGAAGTGACCGTCACGTATCAGGTCGATTCGGTGCGTCGGTGGGCGGCGCCCGTGCCAGCTCCCGATCGTCTGGCGCCGCTGTTGCAGATTTTGAGTGAACCCACGCGCCTTTTGATTGTCCGGCACTTGTTTGGGGCAATGGGGACGACCGGGTCTGTGGCCCACGCGTTGCGACTGAGTCCCAGTACGATATCGCGCCACCTCAACTTGTTGCATTCCACAGGACTGGTAGAGCGGATTACCGTCGGACACTATGTGCTCTACCGGACCAATCGTGACGCGTTGCTGTCGATGTCAGAGGACTTGATGGGACTTCAGCGCTCACCGGTTCCCGATTTTCTAGGGTGGACTCGCGTTTAGCCGCATCGTCGGATAAGGGCATGGCGGGAGTGGCCCACGCCGCGGATCCCTTTTACGCCTGAGAACAATTTGGGGACGGAAGAGTTGCTATGCCCACCCGGGGCAGCTAAAGCGTTCACGTTTCGCCTGCTTGCTTGCGCCATCCGTGCGCTGGAACCAGTCGGGAGAGTAATATGGCGCTGGCCCCCAAAGCAAAAAGAAGGGACTGCACGTGCACTGTGTACGCGGCCAAAAGGATTCCACCGAGAAGGTAGAGTCCACGAGGAAACCACCCGCGCGACCGCCACAAGGCTCGCGCCCGCACTAGGTACACGATTAGGGCGAGGATGAGGATTGCGCTATGAAAGCCCATTGTTATGGTGTTGTGCACCCAGAATTCCTCCCAGCTACTATCAGCAATGATAGTTAGTATCGTCCCGCAGATGCTCCCACATTGCAAGCAGGATTCCGGTCCCACATGTGGCGCTGCCGCCGGTCCATGGGCTGAAATCGGCAGGGATCCGAGCGGGCGGACCCGGGGAATAGGCTCAAACCTATCCAAAAGCGTGGTGGTGCCAGCGACTGGTGGTATCCTCATAAGTGACGATAGAGCGGCCCCGCATTTGGCCTTACTGACATCGGCTGTCTTTTGCTGCCGGTAACTATGGGTTGGATTGTGGTGAGAGGGGGTGCTGTCCGTGGAACGGAATGAGGTCAGTAACGGGACTCAATCTGGCGGATCGATGGGGGGTGGCGTTTCCTCCCCCATGTTGGTAGATGGGACGGTTCTGCGTGGGTTTTTCCACGACACGCGGGAATGGGCCCGAGCACGGCGAGGATTGGATTTGTTTCATCGCGCGGCACAGTCACTGCAGACATGGGCCCAGGTCAATGCGGGTTTCTTTATCTACCGAAAACGCGCGTTTTCGCGAGGCTTGACGGTGTCCCGCCCGCGGATCTACGTGCCCTGGGGCGCATTTGCTAACGTCGTGGACCAAGTTCAAGGGCTTGTGGATTCCGTTGTTCCCACCATGGAAGTGGACGTGCCGTGGCTGGAAGGCTGGATTCCCATTGCGGAGGTTGATGCCCATCTTCAATCACAATGGCGCCCGTTGGGGATTTCGACGTTGGGGGTGTGGCCTCTTGTGTCACGGGAGCGCCTTAACGGCGCCATTGTTGTCGCACACACCGAAGATGCTCCCCCTACGGCGTCTTTTGCCACGCGGTCAGCCATTTTGGATGCTGCGGCCGCGCAAGTGTCGGTTGCGCTGGAATGGATTTTAGCGCACCACTTAGCCGAGGAAGCTAGCCAGCAGGACCTCTTGACGGGCCTTCCCAATCGACGGGGGTTGGAGAATCGCTGGCTGGACATGGTGCGTGACGCGGCCCATTCGCAACAATTCCTCGTGGTGGGGATCGCCGATTTGGACCAGTTGAAGCTGCTCAATGATACCAAAGGGCATCCCGCCGGGGATGCCGCTTTGCGCGAGATTGGAGAGATCCTGGCGCGCTCGGTGCGGACTGATGATGTGGTGGCACGTTGGGGCGGCGACGAGTTTGCGTTGGTGCTGCGCGTCGATACGGCGGATGCGTCCGAAGTCATGGACCGATTGCAGGATGCGGTAAGGCGCCAGTCTCCGTACACCATCAGTGTCGGCGGGGCGACATGGGGCGTCGACGGAGACAACTGGGACACCTGCTATCGAGTGGCGGATGCTCGCCTCTACGAAAATAAGCGATATCGCACGTAACAGGACCGAACATGTCTTGGGGAGATCAATTAGAACGTTGGAAGAGTTCAAGCAGTGCATCCACATAATTGGGGTCTAGCGCCTTCTCCGACTGCGCATGGATGGCCCGGATCGCCTCTCGATGGCGGCGGCCCTCCACCGCGGTTTCGCGTGCGTACATATCAGCCGTCGCAAATATTCGGGCCAAGAGGGCGATGTCGTTACCTGCTTTTCCCTGTGGGAAGCCAGTCCCGGCTTCAGAATTCGTGAACCCCCGCCATTAATGTGGCCTTCGCGGCGTTTGGGACACCGCCGGCGCTTGAACCATCGCTCCATCATGGCGCGATTTCAGGCTAGATGGTCCCGAGTCGTTCCCCGTGAGCCCATAGCGCTCGAGCGGTGTGGGCTCACTTTTGGGGGCGAGAACTCAGGCAGAATCAGCGGATGTCCTGCAGGAACTGCGCGCACCAATCAGTCGCGTCCCCTAAGGCGTTCAGGGACGCGCGATAGCCATCCACCTCCAAGGCATGGTTGGCCCCTTGGATGGTACGAAGCTCGATATGGCTCAATTGCGACACCCGGGCTATTTGTTCCGCATCAAACAATGGATCACGGGTGCCCACGATCACCATGGCATGGGGGGTGTTCCGCATGGACTCCACCGTTGCAGGCAGGGGAGTGAGGAAGATATGATGATGGATTTCGGCACCCACCGGTCGTTGCTGCTGAACCCGGCCGGCGACCACTGTTCCCAGGCTCTTGCTAATGAAGATTAGGGTTTCATAGCTCTGGGACACGGCATCGATGGCCCGGTTGGCCTCCTCGGATATGGTCGAAATGTCTTCTGACTGAATGTCCGATCGGTTGGTCTGAAAGCCATACTCCAAACTGAGAGCATCAAATCCCTGCTCCAGCGCGGCGATTCTGGCGAAGCGCAGCAACGGCGCATCCACCGGGTAATTGCTTCCAGGAAAAATAACCACCAGGCGTGAGGCGTGTGGATGGCTGTGCATCACATGCGTCGCGGGCTTTCCCCACCGTGATTCGATTGTCACCAAGGATTGCTGAACCGCCATTTGATCAATTCCTTTCCGGTGGGACTTGCCGTCCGGCCGACTCACCGAGCCAGTTCGTGGGCACTCGCGTACGGCCAAATGGTCCAGATGCAGCAGCCAATGCTGTGGGCTTATGCAGCCTCAGCTCCAAGCTACCATGACCGCCCCGAACAAGTCATCGCCGATATACAGTGGGGACGAGAGGAGTGTCATGACCACCACATTGTTGCGGATGTACGTTTGAATCAACGGTTGCACGGGTTGGGCGGGCTTCTTCAGTGCGCCGGCTCGTCG
>JAKAAL010000439.1 GCA_021802375.1 Bacillota bacterium
CATGAGACGAGATGACCCGGAGATTAAGGGGCGGCCGGTCGCCCAGGGCGCAGCGCCGGTGACGGCGACCCAAGATGAGGCCGTGCTCCAAATTTCCGACCTGTCGGTGACCTACGGGGCGCGGGTGGTTTTGGATCAGATTAACCTCAGCATCCGCCGTGGTGAACTAGTCGGCATTATTGGCCCCAATGGGGCTGGGAAGAGCACCTTGTTGCGTGCGATTGCAGGGCTTTTGCGGCCGGAGCGCGGCACCATCCGCTTTGCTCGAGTCCAGGGCGGCCCTGCACGCGCCGACCGCGCTCGAGCGCAGTTGGGCTACGTGCCACAGCGGATCGAGATGGATCCGGATGTGCCACTTAGGGCATGCGATGTGGTTGGCTTAGGATTTGACGGGCATCGTTTTGGCCTGCCATGGCCTAATGCGTTGAAACGACAGGCCGTGGATCGGGCACTGGCCCTGGTTGAGGCCAGCGAATTTGGACAATCACTGGTGGGTCGTCTTTCCGGTGGGCAGTTGCAGCGAATTCTTATCGCTCAAGCGCTGGTGTCGGAACCTTCCATATTGCTTTTGGATGAGCCTTTGTCGAGTTTAGATTTGCGCAGTGCGGATGCGGTGGTGTCCATCGTCGATCGGGTGGCGCACCAGTCAGGCGTGAGTGTGCTTTTGGTGACTCACGACATGAATCCTTTGCTCCGCGCCATGGACCGTATCATCTATGTGGTTAATGGCAGAGCGGTCATCGGGACGGTCGATGAGGTGGTGCGCCCTGAGGTGTTGAAATCCCTTTACGGCTATGATGTGGATGTGGTGCGGGTGCGCGGGCGCATCCTGGTGGTGGGCGATGAGGAGTATGGCGATGAGGCCAACCGCTTCCATCATCATGCTCCCTAGCCGTAGCCTGTACCCGCCGATCGATGCCACCCGACCCGCTTGCAACCACCGTAGGGTTTGTCGCTCGCAGGGATACGAGGGTCGTTTAGCCACCCTGCCATGTTCAAGGGGTTCGCAGGATATCGCGATGGGAGGAGAGCCGATGGGTTTCTGGCACGTGCTATGGCCAACCGGACTGTTTTCAAACGCCGCCGTGGTGACCGCGTTTCGAATAGGAACCTCGGTAGCCGTGGTCAACGCGGTGGTAGGCGTCTTCGTCGTCATTCGCGGTCAAGCATTTTCCGGTCATGCCCTAGGTGATGTAGGAGCCACTGGGGCAGCCGGGGCCTACTTGGCGGGCATTACCGCCCTGTGGGGATTTCTGGCTGCAGGATTTAGTTCGGGGATGGCCATAGAAAGTTTAGGCCATCGCGTGCGTGAGCGGGATGTTGCTACCGGAGTGGTGTTAGCGTTCATGCTCGGCCTGAGCGCCCTCTTTCTCTACTTAATCTCTGCCCTGACCGAGGCGTCTGGGGCCCCGATTGCCATTTTGTTCGGATCCCTGTTTACCGTGGCACCGGGGATGACGGGATATGTCTTAGGACTTAGCCTCAGCGCATTGCTTCTCCTGGGCATCATTTTCCGCCCTTTGCTGTTTAGCTCGGTGACACCGGACGTGGCGCGGGTGCGGGGCGTGTCGCCCCGCCTGGTGGGACTCTTGTTCATGGTTAGCTTAGTGGTTGCCGTCGAAGAATCGGCCTTGGTGGTAGGGGCTTTACTCAGTACGGCCCTTTTGATTGGCCCGGCGGCCATCGCCACCAAATTGAGCCGCCAACCTCTAACCAGCATGGCTCTAGCCATGGCTATTGGCGTTTTTACCACCTGGCTAGGCATCATTTTGGCCTATGATAGTTTTCTTTGGCCTCCCTTAAACCGCGGTTGGCCCATCAGCTTTTTCATTACCAGCTTGATGCTTTTGAGCTATCTGACCGTTCAAATCGCGAGTGGCCGCCAGCGACGGTCGAACGCCGCGACCGCCTTAACAGATTTCGGCAATCTGAGCACAGAGCGGGAGGCGTGGTGGTAGTGTGGCATCTACTTTGGCCTTCTGGCTTATTGAGTTTCAGTTTTATGCAAAATGCTTGGATGGCGGGGAGTGCCGTCGCGGTCGTGTCGGCCGTCGTGGGTTTCTTTGTCGTCCTGCGCGGGGCCTCGTTTGTGGCCCACGCGGTGCCCCGAGGCAGCTTTGCCGGCGCCGCTGGCGCGGTACTCATGGGTCAAAGTAGTTTGTTGGGCCTCGGCCTATTTGCCCTGCTCAGCAGCCTTGGCATCGCTCTTTTGGGGCGTCGCCGCCGGGGAGCAGTGGCTACCGCCTTGGTTCTGGTAGCTGCTCTGGGCTTGGGAGATCTATTCCTCTCGATTGGCAATGTCTACGCTCCAGAGGTGTTTGCCCTGCTCTTTGGTCAGGTCGTCGGTATCAGCCGTGCCGATGTTTATTTTGTCGGCTCGCTGGCGTTGGCCGTGGTCTTGGTGGTGGCCTGGCTTTACCGTCCCCTCTTGATGCATTCGGTCAGCGCGGAGGTCGCCGAAGTGCGGGGACTGCGCCCGGTCCTACTCGATGGCATCTTCTTGCTGTTAGTGGCCGCGGCTGCCACCGCCACCGTGCCTGTGGTGGGGGCCCTCTTAGCCTTCAGCCTCATGGTGGGGCCAGCGGCGGCTGCCAGTCTCCTAGCCAAACGTCCATCGACCGCGGTATTTCTGTCAATCGCCCTCGCCCTGGTCAGCGTCTGGATCTCCCTTTGGCTGGCGTATATCACTTCATGGCCGATCGGTTTCTATGTGAGTGCTTGGTCCCTTGTGGCCTATCTTGCCGTCCGCCTAGGGCAGGCCAGCCGACGGGGCCGAACGACGCTTGCACAATCAGACGGAGCCTTAAAAACCACCACTAGGGGGAATTTTTCGGGATAGATTTTCCCCCGTCGCTTTTTCGGTAAAATAGGCACAGACGGTAACCAAGGCCATAACAAGGAGCGATGGGGAATTTGAGGACGCATCGAATCGGAATCTTGAGTGGGGACTATATTGGTCCAGAAATTATTGCTGAAGCCGTTAAAGTCAATGAGGTGGTAGCTGAGAAATTTGGTCATCGCTGCGATCTAGAGTACCTCGAGGCTAGTGGCCAAGCCTACGACAAATATGGGGAACATTTGCCCAAACATACCTTGGATCGGGCATCGCAGTGCGACGCCTTGCTCAAAGGACCGTTTGGCGGGCCGCCCGAAGAGTTGAACCATCCCAAGTGGGCTAATGTGGAAAAGGGAGCCATATTGCCCTTAAGAAAGCATTTTAATTTATATACGAATTTGCGTGAAACACGGGTTCTTCCAGCCCTCGAAGATCTGTCGCCGATCAAGGCGGATATCGTCCGAGGCGTCAATCTGTTGATTGTCAGGGAGTTGACGTCAGGCATTTATTTTGGTCCCAAAACGTCGAGGGTGATTAACGGGGAACGGGAAAGTTCAGATCTCGAGGTGTACCGTGAGTCGGAGATTCGCCGTATTGCCCTCAAAGCGTTTGCCTATGCCAAAACGCGACGAAATAAAGTGACCCTGGTGGCCAAATCCAACGTGCTGACCAGCAGCGTGCTTTGGCGGGAGGTCACCCTGGAGGTCGCAGCCGAGCATCCTGAGGTCGAGTTTGATTATCTCCACGTCGATAACGCTGCCATGCAGTTGGTGCTTAATCCGCGGCAGTTCGACGTGATCCTAACCAACAATATGTTTGGAGACATTTTATCGGATGAAGCGTCCGTGCTGTCCGGTTCGATTGGACTTTTTCCCTCGGCAAGTTTAGGAGATTTGCCGTTTGGACTCTACGAACCCATCCATGGGTCCGCTCCTTCCATCGCCGGAAAAAACCTCGCCAACCCGATTAGTGCCATTTTGAGCGTGGCCCTAATGTGGCGGTATTCGTTTGATTCCGATGAGGCGGCTCGGGCGATCGAAGAGGCCGTGTCGGCGGTACTGACCAAGGGCTACCGAACGCTGGATTTGGCCGGTGCGGGCGATCAGGATCGGCCTACGGTCGGTACGAAAGAGATGGGAGACTTAATTGTGAACGCCTTGCGAGAAGAAAAATGAGCTCGGGCTATCTGGATTGCCATGGTAAACGGCTTGATTCGTATTCCTGGTGATTTTTCGTTCGAACCTTTGACAAATGCGTGCCAGCGTAGGCTCCGCTCCCCCGGGATAATCTGGGGCTTACGCTGGAAAAAATGGCCTAAGGAGTCTTAAAATATTAATATCCGAACAAACGTTTTTCTGAACAAGGGCTGACCGCTGTGATACGCTCCGCTGGGAAACTCTGAGAAACGGAGGAGCATATCATGTCAACTTTTGTGTGGAACGACCGCGAACGCGACCATTATACACAGGTGTTTGCCTTGATGCGGGATCATTTGGACGAAAAGGGAAAGCGCTTGCTGGCCGCGTCAATGGCTCTCTCGCTGGGGGCCGGAAGCCATACCGCCATGCGTCAGGTGACGGGCATGGCCATGGATACCCTCCAGTTGGGGGTTGCCCAGTTGACTGGGGAGGCGCCGCTACCGCGGGACCGGGTCCGCCGGCCCGGTGGTGGACGCAAGCCGATTACCGAGATTTATCCTGAACTCTTGCCGGCCCTGCTCAAGCTGGTGGGGGAGGATACCCAAGGCGATCCGGAATCGCCCTGGCTGTGGACCAGCAAGAGCCTGACCCATCTGGCGGACGCCCTCACGGCCCAAGACATGCCGGTCAGTCCCATGACGGTCTCCCGGCTACTCGCTGAACAAGGGTATTCCATGCCGGCGAATCGCAAGCGATTCGACCGGGGAAGTGACCATCCCGATCGCGATCAACAATGTCGGTATATCGCCCAGCAAACCCAAGACGTTCAAAGCCGCGAACCGCCGGTGATCTCGGTCGACACGAAGAAAAAAGAGGATATTGGGAATGTCAAGAATGACGGACGGGACTATCGTCCTAAGGGGGCACCGGTGGACGTGCAGGCTCATGATTTCCCTGATCCGGTCTTGGGGAAGAGA
>JAKAAL010000440.1 GCA_021802375.1 Bacillota bacterium
AAGCGTCGGTCCCCCGATCCAATTCGATCGCAAAGCGTCTCATCACTGAGCTCGTCCATGGCGCACCGTCCTCCTCTTCTCGATTCTAGTGGTGGGATACCGATTGAATTGTGGCAGCTACCGCCTTATCGGTAAGATGGCCTCGTTGATAAAGCATCCGTATCCGCATCAGCACGAGAGGTAGCTCCTTTTGAGGAATATGGTTCAATACCGGAGGATCAAATCGACCATTGGTCTCGACGACCTGTAACACCGACGAGACTACGTGATGGAGCACGGTGCCGGCGGGTACTACACTGCTCATACCGTGGGTCATCCAGAGATTGAGCACGTGGCGTCCCAAACCATTGTACACAACCGTCGTGCCTTTAACCGCTGCGGTATTGTCGAGGGTTTGGACAACCCCGGGAGCTTGAAACGAAAGTTGTATGCCTTGAGGCCACATTTCCGGAATGAGGGGGTCCACGGTGCGACTATAAGGCGGCTCCCCGGATCCCAGGGGCATAATAAGGTTCCCCTCAGGCTGGGGCCTCAGTTGAGATACCAAGCGACCCAATCTGACAGCTAGGGTGGCGCCAGAGTTTTTTGGATACAGCGCATGCCGTAGAATAGTTAATTGATCGGCGCCCATGTACATGTGCACTCCATGATAGCCGAGTCCCGCCAGATGCCCTCCCACCAGGCTGAGATTATTAGCCATGCCACTGGCCACCAGTGCTCCGTGGCTACCCGGTCGCAAGCGACCGAGGCTACTAACGGCAGCCAAGACCGGAGGCGCGTGTTCTATGCGAAGCGACCACGGGATCGGAGCAGTCGCGGGAGTACCCAAGAGCGGGTACCAGTCTCCTCCAGGTAAGAGCCAACCATTCGCAGCAATAAAGACAGCTGCATGGGGCGAGCCATGTGCCGGAGCCTGAAGCGTCGGATTCCCCTCAAAAGAAATTTCCACGGACACCGGAAAATTTTTCACCAACGAAACATTAAGCGCCTGCCAACCCGTAATCGTCAACCGCGATACCGAAACTAAGCGGCCGTCAACTAGAGCCGCCGTCACCTTCAGGGCGGGATTGAGGAAAAACTTAAGGCGGGAGACCGTCGTTTCCGGTACAACATTGAAAGTCGTCCGGGCGTCCAATTGATTGGGGCCCATGTGGAGAATAGTCATCCGAGCACGTAGTAGCTTAACGTTGGATCGCTGTCCACTATGATACGCACCAGCCAGGGCCTCATAACTGTTAATGGACCCCAACCGCAGCAGCACGCCCCCGATCCCAATCGCCGCCCCTGCCATCGAGATCCCGAGCACGCTCGCCACTATCGAAAGCCCGCGATCCACGCCGTAGGATTTAAAACCCGCGAGGGCGACGAGAAAAAACCCCGTCACAAGAGTCAACACCGCCAAATCCATCAAGAGCGGTTGGTAGACACCATACCCCCAGATGGATGAGACGTGGCCCGCAATCCACGCAAACGGGGCAATTTCCAACGGTGCCAACAATGTCGCCGACGATGCCCCCCGCGCCGCCAGATTGTCCGAAACCACGAGGGTTGCAATGAGCCAAGCCATCGGCGCCAAAATTAGCACCAGCACTTTCCATATTCCCCGAACCCAAGATCCCAAGAGTACTCCTCCGGAAAGCCATAGCAAGTCAGTAAGGCCTACCACCAGCATACCGTCAGTCCAAGCAGTGGTGGCCCACGAGGATCCCTGCCAAAAATGGCTGGAGGTCCCGACCACAGTGGATAAATTAGTCACGAAGGCCGACAACAAAGACATGGCGACGAGAACCGTGGCTACCGCTACGGTCCGCATCCACGGCCTGGTTGGCCAGGCCCGGAGTATTTCGCCGGCACGCTTAGCTTGCAGCATGTCCGTAAGTTGGCCCCCGATTAGTCCAAACACAATAGGACCCACGGGAATTAGGGCCATGTTTAAGGATAAAATGATCGGCGATGTCCCTTTAGCACCTAAGAGCCAGACATCGCAAGTCGGCCAAACCAAACTTGCGGCGATCCAAAACCACAGGATGCGACCGCGCAGAACATAACGTGCCAACGTAAGGATTTCCGACCACCATTGCCTGCTCATAGTTGATATGTCCCCCGCTTTCGATGAACTCCAAAGGCTATCCAAGCGACTCCCAAGCACAGCAATCCTAATCCCAAAAGGCCATACTCGCCGCGCAGCAAGGCCGGGGACCAGGGGTGGTTACGTGCACTAAACACGTCTAATTGACCAGCGTTGGCAAAAGGAAAGCCACGGATGCCAAACCCCAAAACACTCACCACCAGGCATACAGTCACCCCAACCCAAGGATCGTGAAAGATCTCCGTGACAACAAAGGTGATGCCGGTAAGGAAAACCACGACGGGCACCACCAGTGCCACGGCGCGTCCCAAAATCACCGGCTCGCCGAGCCATCCCGGAAGGGTGGCCGCCAGCAGCACCCATCCAAAACCCCAACCGCTCACTGCCAGGAAGCGAGCCAGCACCCATGACGCGGTGCCTGTGGGCCATGCCAAGAGAAGGCTGCGTTGACCGTCCTTGCAGTCATACTCAAGTAAGAGCAAAGCGCCCACGGTCGCCCAGGGGATTACCACATCTAAAACGTCGGCATATCCCATCGCGCCGACCGAAGACCATCCGGGAGCCTTAATTAATGCGGATGCCAGCAAAGGCCTTTGGGGCTTACCCGGTAAAAACCAGACGAAGATCCCTATCACGATGAGTGCCATCGTGATCCATTGGGCTCCCGCATGAAAGAGACGCACCGTCTCTGCCCACCATACAACGATCATGGCGTAGACCCCAACGTGGTGCACACTAAGTACCCATCCTCTAATCCCGGCTCGAGCACAGGACAGGCCTCTGGGGGCGGTGAATCGGAAACGAGTCGGATACGAACGCCGCTGGTTTCTTGAACAATGCTGGCCACCACACCCTGGGCAGGAGATCGGTGACGATCCATCCACTGCGTACGCTGGAACTCCCAATCGTCCGTGGACAAGATGACTTCATACACTCGACCCCGGGCACGGTCCGCGAGTTCCTGGGGTGGTCCTTGGGCCACGATGTGGCCCTGATGCATGATGGTGATGCGCTGTGCCATGTGCTCCACATCGGACACAATGTGCGTAGAAAGGAGCACCGTGGCATGGCGGCCAAATTCCTGGATTAAGTTACGAAAGCGGACCCGTTCGTCCGGATCCAACCCTGCGGTCGGTTCGTCTAATATTAGTAGGCTCGGATTCCCCATCATAGCCTGAGCGATGGCGAGTCGTTGCTTCATGCCACCAGATAAGCCACCAATGCCGCGGCCAGCAACGTCCGCAAGCCCCACTTGGTCTAGCCAGTAGTCGGGGGAAAACCGTTCATCCCGAGGCGAGGCGCCCTTCATGCGGCCCGCATAGGCGAGGTACTCACGCGGTGTCAGGTGTTCGAGTAATCCATATTGTTGCGGGAGATACCCTAAACACTGTCGAATCTGATGATCCTGGCGCGGACGTGAGAACTGACCATACCGCACTACCCCATGGCTGGCTGGAGCGACGGTTGCCAGTATCTTAATCAGGGTAGATTTGCCGGCCCCATTGTTGCCCAATAACCCGTGGATGCCAGATCCAATCACCAAATCCACGTTATCTAAAACCGTTTTGCGCCCATAATTTTTGCAAATGCCCTCGGCGACCAGTTCCGTAGTTATCACACCTTATCATCTTTTGACTACGCGTATTGCTTGGCTCACGTATCAATGACGAGAGAGGAGGGTAATTTGGATCACGGCCTATAAAAATTGTTACCGGGCATGCACCACGGGCACGTGGAGGCCGTACCCGTGTGATGAACCAATTGATCCAATGAGAGCACGGTCAGCCAGGAAGGTAAATTCCGGGGAGCTTAGACGCATAGCCGGCTTGGTCACTCTTTGCATGAGTCTCTTTTTACGCATCGCTGTGTTAGCCCGGTCAACCCGATAATTCCTTTTCATAGCGAAAGAATTCACGACCCTGACTATCGACCCCGGTGTCTGTTTTACGAAACCCGAACTTCTCAAATAGTTTCAGCGAGCGCTCGTTAAAAGAGAAAATTTGATGGGCCACGAGCTTGGTCCAACCCAGTGTCTTGGCCTCCTCAATCAGAAGCCCTAACGCCTGACTTCCCACTCCACGCCCACGGTAACGCGCGTCCCCGATGACAATCGGCATTAAATTCTCACAAATGCGAATATCCCCCACAGCGGTCCAGCCACCATCGCACACTTCGATGATAAACACTTGTCCGCGTACGGATAGCCAGCGATACATGCCTTCGATTCGATCCGCATCAAAGGGCACCGTCGTCCCTTCGGAAAAATGCAACACGTCCGGATCGGCATACCACGGCATCGCCAAGGCAATGTCGTCAGGGAGGGTTAGCGGTCTCAGTCTTACGGACAAAGGGCCGGACCTTAATTTAGGCATGTCATCTTTACCTCCCTTAAAAGAGCTATCATGATATCGAGCACCAATCCACGCCAATCGTTTAACCAGGACCACCACCGGCCTTGCCCCATTTCAATGCTCCGGCAATCAATCCTTCAAATCACCACCTAAAACCATCTCATGGGGATTACGCTGTTCCATGCTAGGTTGTGGGTGAGTTTATCCGGGATAAAAACTCCCACACGCATTGAGACACAGCCGTCGGGTTATCTAGTAGAAGGTCATGCCCCGCATCCGGCACCTCAACCACCTCTAGCCCCGGTATCTTGTCGCGAAGCTTGGCGGCCCCCTCCCTGCGTTGGGGTGCCATTTCAGTGGGAAGGGTGGCCATCACTAGCAGCGCTGGACAGGAGACCAGCGTAATATCCTGCACCCGATAGGGCGCTAGCGCCGACATCACCTGATTGGCGGTATCGACACGGATGCGGGGCACGACTGCTCCACCGTATTCTATCATTTGAG
>JAKAAL010000441.1 GCA_021802375.1 Bacillota bacterium
TGGCACCATCATCGAGTGGAAGCCATTGATGTTCCGTGTTTTCTTGCTTCAACGACGTAGTTCGTTGCATAATCATCAGGGTCGTCTACGGAAAGGCGACCTTGAAGGTATGGATGGTTCTCTTGAGGCAACCCGTCAAATAAAGCAATGACAGGCTCGTCGATAATATTTTCATTCGAAGGGATTTGAAAATTTCCATCAAACGAATTGTCCTTCGAAATCACAAATGCCTGCCCAACTGGTCTAAAAAACATTATCTGTTCTGCTCTAACGATAGACACATTCCGATTACCGTTAATGATGCTTTCCGCTATATTCCTTGGAACGGTGGCAAGCACCGCGTGATAGGCGATATCCGTTATAACCGAACTGCTAATTAAAGTTCCCCCAAGCTCCGTGATTTCTTTTCGTAATTGTTGCACGTTCCTATCACGCTTTTGCGGGTCACTGCGAAAGAACAACTCAAACTCACATCTTACTTCACTAAGCGTTGCATCTTGAAGTTCTTCTTGCCAAATTTCAAGTATTCCGGTCTCTTCCACACGTTCATTGTAGCCCCAGAAATTCATACTTTTAAGACTATCAAAAACATCTCGCAAGCCGGTTTTGCCTTTTGGGAAAGCCGTGTTACGGTCTTGGCTATACCTTCCCCAAAGCGAATGTATTTCCTCCATAGCGCGCCCATTGGAAAGTACGCAGTAAATCTTGCCTCCAATGGTGTTTTTCTCTTCGTCGCGTGTTCTTTCTCCTGTCTTTTTGTTTTGTTTCAAAACATAAAAGTCATCTGAGATATCTAATTCCTCCGGCATATCAAATATCCATTCAGCATCGCTGCCAAGGTTTTTTATAGCCGTGTAAAAGGTATCCGCACTGCCGACGACCTCAAAAACGATTGTTTTTTCAGCCTCAATGCCCATAGGAGACTGTTTTAGAATGGCCACGGCGCTTTGAAGAGCGTTCATTTGGGGAGCAAGTCGCTCCGCTTGCCGCAAGTGCGAAGGGCGTTGAATAGTAGGCGGGCCGCCGTTACGATTGGATTTCTTTGCTTTATTCGGTTGTCCGAATAGGATGAGAGGTCTCTCTGCCATTATTCAACGCCTTCTCTCTGTGCTGTTTCCGTCGCCTTACTGTTGATATTGACAGTTGGGAGCAACGATAATTGTTTTTGAGTTATATCTTTTGGATTTCCGTTAGGTTGCCGGAGAATGAACTGCCGGTACACAGACAACCCAAATTCCTCGGCTTCGGCATAACTCCGATCAAAAAGTTTTTTTGCCAAAGTGGAATATGCATAACCGAACGAAAATCCGTTATGAGCATTTCGGCGTTCGAACCGCTCGAACCATGCTTCTAAATCAGACCTTGATGGCTTTGGCAGTTCCATCCGTATCTGAAATCTGCGCCAAGCCGCCTTGTCGAGAAGCGACTCGTGATTGGTCGCTGCGATAGCGATTACATAACTTGGCAACATGTCGATTTGAAGTAACAGCGAACTAACGACACGCTTGATTTCACCAGTTTCATGGGTATCACCGCGCTCTTTGCCGATGGTTTCAAACTCGTCAAAGAACAGTACGCATTGACGAGTCTTAACATAGTCGAATAACTTTCCAAGGCGAGATGCCGTCTCGCCCAGATACGCGCCTACGAGACTCTCATACTTGACAGTCAGGATAGGCAACATTAAGGCTTCGGCTATTGCCTCGGCAAGAGATGTCTTCCCGTTACCGGGGGGACCAATCAGCAGGATCTTATTCCGAGGCTCAAGTCCGTGTGAGCGTAGAAGATCAGTCCTCATATGTTCTTCGAACAGTTCCTGGCAGTTATCGATAATGTTCCTTGGCAGAAGTAATTGCTCAAGTTTCTTCTCCGGTATTTTTTCAGAAACTATGTTGTTTCCGTTGCCGTTTCGCGTGGAAGAAACTGTAGCTTCTTTCATAAATGTCTTGGAAGATAGACGAAGCATCTCTTCAATTCTTTTTGCCAGAACGCCATGCTGGTTCGCACGTTCTTCCGCGGAAATTGCTTCGGCAGCCTTACGAAAATTGACGCTATCATTATTAAGACCATACTTGATAACATCACAGAGTAAATCTGCTCTTGCCACTTTCACTCCCTCCTTTCAATAAAGGAAATTCACTTGGTAGTCTTGTTCGTTACCTCTGCCGGGATTTCGATAAAATTATCTTGGCAAAAGTCAAAGAAGGTTTTCTGGGCAAGATTGCTTGGAATAACCTTTTCGTTTTCCCAGCGGTTAATTGTCGAGAAGTTAACATTTAGCGCGTCAGCTAATTGCTGTTGGCTTAACTTCAACTGTTTGCGAACATCCCTTATGAATTCAGACAGTGTCATCTTTGCTCCTCCCTTGCGCCGATATTGCAGATGTCATACAATATTATGGCATCTGCAACGGATAGTCAACAGGAGGGCGTGCATTGGTCTTGGCGGATAATTCTTCGAGGCTGCCCGTCCATCGCGCACGGACTTGAGGATCGCGTGTTATATGCCGGTCTCGAATTCCTCGTGGGTCACAGCATGTCTCTCGTTGTTCAGTCATGCTCTCATGGGGACACAACGGTGTACCGCGTCACTCGGTCTTTGGCGCGCATAGCAGAAGGCCCGCACGCCCGAAGTCTGTCAGAATGATTCATTCTCGGCGGCTATCCAAGCCGCGGACGTTCCTTTATACCCCTCGCTCCAATCCTTGACGTTAGTGTATAGGACTGCCTAGATGTAGTCTCAGGCATAGTGCAAAGTAACAGGTCAGAAAGCGCGCCGGCTCGGGAAGACGGTAAACATTCCTGTTACGGCTAATTTCTAGATTTGGCAATTGACAGTGTCTCCGGTACGCTAGGAGTCAGCCAGGATTTTGCCCTGAGCACCTCACTGAGGAGGCCCTGAGAATGAAGTGTAATCCGCAACTGGCCATAAACCAACGGGTCGTGTTACCCATGAGACCCGTGTCGTGGGCATCGATATTGCTAAAGATTTTCATGCAGCGCAGGCCGCCACTTGTCGGGGGGTGGTGCTGTCCCGGCATGCTCTGCGGGTGTCGAATTCCGCCACAGGCTTTGCGCACCTCCTCCAGACTATCCGACAGTGGCAGGCCACCCATCACTTGTCGCATGTCATCGTCGGGACGGAATCGACCGGGCATTATTGGTTGAATCTGGCGCACTGGCTGTCCGATCACGACATGGTGGTCGTCCTCGTGAACCCCGCGACCACGAAGCGCAATAAAGACAATTGGGGCAATAGCCCCGCCAAGAACGATCCCAAAAACGCGGCCGTGATTGCCGATTTGGTCGGGGGCGGATACTACACTGTTCGTAGTCTAATAGAATAGGCTCTTCCGCACTTTTGGTGTAAGTGGGAATTCCACGTGACCACATTTCTCTGGCATCATGCATCTTGGGCTCATATTTATTACTGGCACCACATGCAGTGTGTCGCGCTGAAACTAATGGCTATTTATGCTGGTGAATTGTCACGTTACACCAAAAATGCGGAAGAGCCATAGAATAGACCAAATTCATCAGGAGAATTCCTCATTTTCATCATGCGGAATTGGTTCTTCCGCACTTTTGGTGTAAGTGGGGATTCTTCGTGACGAACAATGCACTAGCGGCATGCATGTGGCAATGGTATTTATTGTAGATACCACATATAGTATGTGTCTGAAAAACAGATGGCCAGTTATGCTAATTAATTGTCGCGTTAGACCAAAAGTGCGGAAGAGCCCTAATATTATCCCACATTTATCGTTCCCCCACCATTAATTCCCGTGCGCCATTTTGCTCCAATGACAGTCCAAATTCCTTCATCTGACTTCGACGCGACATGACCACATCGAAGGGGAAAAGCCAAGGAAATTGAGCAATGTCGTGCCAAATTAAGCGTTCTTGGTGTGATGTTCGCAAGGCCACGTGAGTCAGAAAAGCTATCTCTACCGGCTCGTCAACCGTCATCCGCGATGCCATCCGGTAGTGCCCGACTTTCACACGCTCCAGCAAACGCCAATCTACCCAAGATCCCAAAATCATCTTCACCCCAACGCGGGTGCGTTCCGAGTCGTCATACACACCAGCCATCCGTTGATAAAGTTGCCGCGTGGTAAACCCTTCTTGGACGGCCAGTAAACGCCCAGCGGTATTGGCCGTCTCTTGATAAAACGGGTACGTGCCCACAAAGAGACCCCAATATCCCAGCAGGCGGTGCAGCCGCAATGTTTCGGACAATAGTGATCGCGAAGAGCCTTCTTGCCACCTTTTCTGATTCCACAGCCGCGTCATAATGGTGGCCGCTTTTTTTCGTGCGGCCAGGCCCCGCACATGTTGCCATTGCGGTATCAATGTTGTCGGCGAGATCTCCATACCCGCCAACCATTGTTGGTAGACGAGCTCCAAATCTGCCCACCGAATTTTATGGTCAATGCCGACCCGCGGACTCATCATGGTTCGATAATCACCACTGGCACGACTAGCTCCTCCCATCCTATACTGCCGTGGCTGACCACGTGGGTATTTTTAGCCACAAATGCCTCATGCGGTCGCGCGAGCACGGGAAACATCCCCGAAGGCAGTCCTGACGTCCACGGCCAATCAATACCCCAGGCTTCCTGAGGATTCCCGATACGGCGCAACGTGGTCGACTCAAAAATTTCCGCTCGCTCTCCCTTAGTTTCACCAAGTTTTCCGTTCTGGGGTTTCCCCACGCCTATCGCTGGAGTATGGCCATGATCGCTGGTCAACACTAGATGATAGCCCCGGTCCATGAGGCCCTCGATGATCCGCGGCAACCACCCCGTATCCTGAATCCAATGGCGTAGATCCATCAATATCTGTTTCTCCCCCATCATGGACGGACTGAGTTTACCCGAGTGGATTTATATACGGCAGTTCTTGACGTTGGACCGCTACCATCTTCACGAACAGGCGGCTTTT
>JAKAAL010000442.1 GCA_021802375.1 Bacillota bacterium
GCGAGTAGCTTCTCTAAGTGGTTGTCGTAGGCAATCACCACGCCGTTTGCATACGCCCAGGCAACCTCGGCAGCATGGCGTAAAGATTTCTCTTCTACTCCTAAGCCATAAAGCTCAATGAACCAATGGCCATCGATACGTTCACGAAAGGCTTGAGCAAGTATTTCTAGCCAATATGTGGTGCCATAATGGATGTCGTAAATGGGCACTACGAGGGTGTCTACTATGAGACTCAACCGTTTCAGAGACAGACCAAATCTTTTCTCCAGGTGGTCGGGGAAAGGATCCGGGTACACGGTGAAGTGAAGACTCTGAACAAGCGGCTTAACTGCTTGAACAAATTCCGTAAGCCGATCTATCCGGTAAGAGAGAAAATCTTGCGACCCCCGCTTGCTACGGCACACCCCACATTGGCAAAATCCTTCCCGGGCAAATGTGACATCGTCTAAACGCAGGGCTTGACCGTGGTTTGCCGAAATCGCCTGCTGCACCCACGAGAGCGCTTGTTCCCATACCGCGTCTTGACTGGGGCACAGTGTGTCCCAGTCAAAATATGGACTTTTGCGGGTTCCGGGGATACCGTCTGGCCCTATTTGCACCCAATCCGGATGTGCTTTTGCGATTTGATTGTCACCAAATAGACTCACCATTGGGATAGTGTTGGGCAGGGGATCATGCCAGACTCCGGTGACATCCTTCACCTCGTAATATGCAGGAGAAAAATGTGCCAGATGTTCGGGATACCGGCTCACTATACCGAATTGCTTATCCATCGATTACCTCCCAGTATTTTAGGCTTCAGTGGGATCCCGCTTTAAAAACGCTGTCATGCAATGCACAGCACCACCGCCTCGCAAGACCTCATCACATTCACTCGGGGTTACGCCGACTCCGTTAGACTCCAGCAAGGCACGGGTCTCAGGAAACCCCTCTGGCATAATCACCTGCCCCGGTTGCAGTGCGACAAAATTGGTGCCTAGACGTCCCACTTCGTCCAAGTTGGTGGCTTCGATAAGGGTTAAGTCCAAATCGAGCAACTGCCGCCGCAGATCCAAACTGATGAGCCAGGGAGAAATCACGGCTTTGTGATCGTCGACCAAACTAATAAAGCCATCGACGTGGGCTTGGTCATAGGGCACGGCTACTCGGAGGACCTGGCTGACACCTAAATTGTGCAATTCCTCTTCGACTTGGGCTGCGCCCACAGCATTTGTCCGGTTGCTGGTGCCTAAAAGATAGGTGTGGCGGTCGAGCCACATCACATTGGATCCCGCAAATACACCAGTGCCATTGACAGTTTTGATGATCGGGACTCCCAGGTTAGCCACTGTCTTCCGGGGTCATAGTCACCAAATCGCGTACGTAAACGGCGTTGGGACGATCAAGCCGTTGGTTTTCTACTAGATGCACCGTAACGCCTTGTTCCTCGTATATGGCCTAAAGATGGTCGCATTGATCGCGAAATCGCGCGTGCTCAATGGGAGCATCAAAAACATAGTCATGATGGCTAGTGGGGGATATCAAATCCAGTTCTGGTCCGGGACGATGCATCAAAACAGCGCAGCGTGCTGACTTCCGAATCGCAATACCAGTCGCCCCATAAGTGGGGCATGTCCACACCAAACAGGGTCTCGTCAGGCAACCAGCGATCACCTTGTATATGCATGCCTCTCACATCCTTGTCGACTTCCGAAATGAACTATTGCACCTCACCTTGGGCTCGCAATGAGTTTTGGATGAGTTCTTCGGTTGAGGTAAAACGAAATCTCTTGAATGCTGCCCAGCCAATTAAGGCACCAGCGACCAAAATTCCGGCTGAGATGGCAATGTAGCTCTTCGGCTGCAAGATTATCACCACGATACTCGCGGCGATGACAAACAAGGGCACTAAGGGAAAAGCCCAAAACGCGCCCCCATGCTGCTCGAGTTGTCGCGACGTTTTTACCTTAAACCAGATTGCCGCTATGGCTACAATAATATAAGTGACCATAATTGTCACCCCGGTAAATGATAGGATAGTGCTGAGGTTGGCGATTAGGACGACCATCACCGTGGGGACAAACCAGATTAAGGTCGCCACCCAGGGAACCCCCCGTTGGGTTACCCGTCCTAATATGTGTTTAAGCCAGATTCCGAAATTGCCATCGTTGGCGGCGTTCATCAACATCCGACTGGCTTCCTGATAACTTACTAGGCCACCATTAAATGATGAGATGGCGAGATAAATTAAAAACAGCGGAGCTATTCCGTGCACCGCGTGGATCATGGCGGATTCTCCAGGTATTGTGGCATTCATCACGAGGCCAAAATGATGATCGGTTAGCAATACCAGGGGCATGGCAATCATGTATAACAGTGCAGCGCCGACAGCGCTCACCGTCACGGTCGTTACGATTTTTTTGAAGTTCAGCATTTCTTCGGTGTAGTGAATGGAACTTTCATATCCCGCCAAGGAGTAAATAGCTAGGGGGATGGCGCTAACAAACGCTAATATGCCGATTGGCTGACCGATAGCGTGGGCCGATAAAGAGCGGGGCCGCTCCATCACCGTAGACCACGGCAACTGCAAATGGGTGAACCCCAAGACAATCCAAAATGCGGTGAAGCAAAGTTCCAGGATTAAAAACACCACCGAAACCACCCCGGACAATCGGACATTGCCCACGGAAAGTAAAACCATGATGAAAATCAGCAGAATTTGCAGAAACGTCGGAGACATAATGGGGTGGAGTGTGTTGATGAAAGTGGCGGCAGGCCCGGTAAAGGCGGCCACGACCAGTACCCAGTTGAGAATTGATAAGATTACGTACATGGCGCCGACCGCAGGACCTAATATCTGGCGCACTAAGGCATAACCACCACCCGCAAGCGGGTAGTAGCGAGACAGGTGGGAAAACACCAGACCATTGGCCACCGCCACAATTCCAGCTCCCAAGAAAAGCCATAAAATACCAGTGCCTACGGCTTGAGCTATAGAACCGTATACCACAAATATCGAATAAAAAGGGCCAATGCCGGCAATCGCCAGCGCAATCATCTGTGTGTTGGTCAATTGGCGAATTAACCCGTTGGGAGTTTTCGAAACATTGGACGGTGGGCGCGATACCGCACTCATGAATTAGCACTCTCCTCTGGATAAGAAACTTTAAGATAACCCGAAAGAGTATACTTTAGTACGTTGACGACATAAAGTACTTAATGATAATGATCGCCGATACATCCTCGCTAAGTTATCGTAATATGTTTCCGTTCAGGCAGTCGAAGAGGCCACAAGGAGAACCCGAGAGTTCCCTGTAACCCGGGAAGAAATATGTGGAATACTGAACCTCCCCACGGCTAAAGTCCGCCTAAATTACACCAGAATTTGGTAAAGGCAGGCTCAGAGGCGATTACAAGCCGTTTCCCGGATAACTCCAAAGATGGTTAGAGATGGGATTCTTTCCTCCGGGAACGATACCGGGAGGCAAAAAGTCCAGGCCGTCAGGCACATTGAGGTACCCGGGAGCGGTGCCAGGCACTCCGGTATGTCCATATTGCCACACGATTTTGTTGGTTTTTGGATTAATCACAATGACTCGGTCATTGTGATCGTCATTTAACAGGACGTTGCCATTGGGGAGTTCTACAGCCAAGGACGGTTGGTTCAGCATTCCCGACCCACTGGTGACATAGTACTGCCAAAGCACTTTGCCAGTAGGACTTATTTTGATAACGGCACCAGGGTCGGTGTAAAAGGCCACGATGATATTGCCGTGAGCCGTGAAGTTGGCGTCGGAAGGGTAATAAAACTGTTGGGGGAAGTGAACCGTCCACTGCACATGGCCTTGTTTATTCAGTAAAAGAGCGTCGTTGCCGTCTATTTGAGTTACCAACATGCCGCCGTGAGGTGCAGGAAAATCCCCGTTGGGGGCAGCGAATGTTGTTGGCGGATTAGCTGCCATCACCCCGGTTTGGCCATACTGTTTGCTAATGCGTTTTGTGGCGCGATTAATAAACAAAATGCGCTGATTGCGAATATCGGCCACCGTGATTTGACCCCCATGCGGGGTTTGATATAAAAATGCGTCGTCGGGGGTATGAAGATAACCTTGGGCTGACCCGGGCATGCCTGGATGTCCATAGCTCCAGACAATCTTGCGGGTGTTGAAATTTATGATGGAGACCATGTTGTAGCCTTCCTGATTGGTAATGATCTCATCCCAATGCGGTCCAAAAAAGACATCATCGTTGTCATGCAACGCTGATGGATGTCCAGGTGCCGGGTATTGCCAGATAATCTGTTTCTGCGGATTGACTAAAAGAATCCGGTTATTATGGGAGTCGGCAATCAACACATCCCCTGGCAAAGCGGCAGTCGGTCCCGCGCTACGCCACAACTTAGGTTGCGACGTGGTTACTCTTTGATGATGGGTAGGCGGTTTGGGTGAAGCTTGGGGCGTTAGTCCACACCCGGCGGCAAATGCCGCCGTCCCGGTAAAACTCAGTACTTTTAGCCAAGCGCTATTCATCACATCTCTCCGTTCCTTCCGAGAACTCTCGGGCGGCGGTCGTTCCAATAGGTGTTTCGTCTCCAGTTTAGCCAAAAAAGGTTGATGGTAATGGACGATTCTTACCGAGTATAGGGGGGAAAGGTGAGAATTTGGTTAGAGCCCCTCATAAAACATTATGCAGTGATTAGAATCGAGCGGATATTTATGGGGAACCCAAAAGGTGTTCGACGTCCCGGGGGACAGTGGGGACATTGTCGGCATTGAGCAGTCCAAATGCTGCATGCCCACCTTCGTGCCGGTGTTTCATTTCAATTCGGCTGTTGGCTCCTTCCTGAGGCACATTGCTGATCTGAGGGTAAAGCAGACCATTTTTCACCGCCGCATCATCCTTGCGGAGCCCTGCGGCACGATTTCGCAATCCTAAGGGTACCGAATCAACCCTGAAGCATGAT
>JAKAAL010000443.1 GCA_021802375.1 Bacillota bacterium
TGGTGATTGCTTATGTTTATGTGAAAAATTTATACCGGGAGAGACAAAGGCTAGGAGGGGAGCGAGTAACGCCACGGCAGCAGAGAGTGCTATGCGGGAGAGTCGAGGGAAGGTGGTTTTCATTGCCATTAACCTCCTTGATAATCGCGTATCACTGTTATCCATCCCGTTGAAACATGACAATCTTCGAGGAAATTCCTATGACTTTCTTTTTTTCACCGAGCTTTTATGTTATTTCTAATAACGGATGAAAGTCGTTCGTAAAATTAGCCACCAGGTTATCGGGCAATCCGGGACGCCTCAGGCCGTCCTCTCACAAAATCTTCTTGAGGGAAAGACGTGCCAAAACATTGAACATGCGTATACATGATTGGTTAAAGATCCTTCCTGACGCAGTTCGTTCTACTCGTTATCCTTTAACACCGCCAGACGTTAGTCCACTAACAATGTGCCTCCCCAGGAATAAAATGATGAGCACTGGAGGAAGGGCCGCTAACACACCACCCGCTGCAATTTCGTTGTTTAAATGCAAGTACTGGCCATTCAGGGAATAAATGAAAAATGGCAGATTGTATGCACTTTTATCCGGACCAAGAACCAAGGGTAGAATAAAGTTATTCCACGATGTCAGAAAAGTCAGGAGGGCCGTGGCAATCAGCCCAGGGACAGCCAGTGGCAAAATGATGCGAATCAACGCCTTCATGCGGCTGGCCCCATCCATCCGAGCGGCCTCCTCCAATTCAATGGGAATAGAATCGAAATAACCGCGCATGATCCAAATCACCAAGCCTAGAGAAAAGGACGTGTAGAGGATAATAAGCAGCGTATTGGTGTCATAAAGGTGCAGCCCGCTTAAGTAACTAACCGTTAAAACATAAAAGGGAATAATGAGGGACACCGTCGGGAGCAAATTTGATGCGAGAAAGGCCATGGTCAACGCATTTTTGCCACGCATGTGAGACCGGGCCAGCACATAGGCGGCCGCCGATCCCACCGCCACATTCAATATCGTGGTAATTGTGGAGGCAATCAGGGAATTTCTCATGGCATAAAAGAAACGGTAACTTACGCTGTCTACCGAATAATGGCTAAACATCAGAGCATAATTAGCCAAACTGCCGTCGCTCGGCCACCACTGCTGCGGAAATGCTATGGTCGCCACATAAGGTTTGAGACTGGTCAACACCAAAAAGTACAGTGGGCCTAGCGTCCACACGAGCATTACACCGATTAACCCGAAGCGGACGATCCCGGACTGAATCCGTGCTCTCCGCAAGGAAGAGGTCCCTCCACGCACACTCATTGCAGTTCCTCCCGGTATAAATTTTTCACATAAACATAAGCAATCACCAATGCCATGAAACCGATAATAAACGCGACCGCAGATCCCAGTCCAAAATCTCCAAAAGAGAAGGCCTGTTGGTAGGCATCGATGGAGAGCACAGGCAATCCGTAGCCTTCGAGAGTGAAAATCATGGTAAACGCACGCAAGAGCTGCATGGTCCGCAAGATCAGCACCACGCTCAATACCGGTCCGATCAACGGAACCGTAATCTGGGTAAACTGCTTCCACGCTGAAGCGCCCTCAATGCGTGCCGCTTCATAATAGTCATGAGGAATCATCTGCAATCCGGCCAAGACCAAAAATGCAACAATTGGCAATGTTTGCCACTCATCTCCCACGATAATGGCATTCATTGCCGTATTCGACCCGAGCGCCGAGAATATGTGCGAGAGCCAAGGAATCTGGGCAAACAACGGAACCGGATTTAGCCAGACAACGGGAGTTTTAATCCAGTGCCAGCTTAGGAGCAGGTCGTTGAGTGCACCATACTTGTTACCGTTAAAGATCATCCCCCATAGCGTTGCATTAACTACGGTTGGTACGGCCCACGGAATGAAAATGATGGCGCGTACCAGCCAAAATCCCGGAAATGGGCGGTTGAGCAAGACCGCCATACCGATCCCAATTGTCAGCTCAATGAGGATGGAGACAATCCAAAAGTACAGCGTTTCCCTCAGGGCGATCCAAAACTGCGACTCTTTCATGAGCATGATATAATTATGCAGTCCGACGTACTGGCCGCCCACACTTCCTCGCCCTCCGACCACCGTGACCACGGTATTGGCCAAACTCATTTTCAGGGCCCAGAGCATCGGCACCACAATCACACCCAGGAGGATCACCACTGCAGGAATCAGGAGCAAAACAAACCAGACATTTTCACCTGACACCGCCCGAAAGTACCGCCGAGCCCAGGAGGCCCTAAGGGTTTTCTCACTCCGTATCATGAAAACTATTCCTCCTCATTCGGGGCTGCGTAATGAAATGGGGGGCCTAATGAGTTTCATTTTGCCCCCCCCTGATCACACACTTATTGGGGTAATGCCTTAATCTGAGACACCATGTCATTAGCGGCGGTCTTCACAGGAATTGTGCCGGCGATAGCCTCGTGGGCGTATTGTTGAATAATGGCGCTCACTTGAAGATAGTTAGCGACTTTGGGCCGGTTGTAAACCCCTGCCAGATTCTTTTCATAGACGGCGTAAGCGGGATTGAGCTGTTTTTCTTTAGACGAATTGACTACAGAGGTCCAAATCGGCCATTGGCTATGCAAATGTTGTGCTTGAATCTGCGGAGACGTGGCGAACTGAATCCACTTCCACGCCCAGCCCTGCATCGAGGCAGGCACATTGGCCGGAATCGCCAGTCCTTGGAAGCCCGATACCGAAGCCGTGCCTGTGGTTGTATTGGTGCCGGGTTGGACTGGGAACGTTCCCACTACCCCATCACCCACTATTTTCGACTCCGACGCAGAGTTCATCATTCCTGTCACATTCGTCCAGTTGGTGTTAAAAGCGGACTGCCCTGCAATGAACGTGTCTGCGGAGGTGGTCGAGCCAGCTGCCAGTGATGCCGGATTAATCAGTCCATCTTTGTAGAGCATGCGCATGAATTGCAACGCCTGCAGAGCACCACCCTGATTCATCGTCGGCTGTCCTTGCTTATTAAACAGATTGGCACCAAATTCACCAGCCATGGCGACGTAATCACAAGTAAATCCTTCCCCTTCACGCCATCCTTCTTCGTAGGGATATTGGACAATGCCCTTCTGTTTCAGAGTCTTCATTTGGGTCACCCATTGGGCCATCGTTGTGGGAGGACCACTAAATCCGGCCTCCTGCAACATTTTCTTGTTATAATAAAAATTTTGAAAATTAGCGAGAAAAGGCATCGCCATGATTTTGCCATGGATCTTAAAGCCGTTCCAAATCGCCGTCGGGATTCCTCCAGGGTTTGCGATGGTTTTGCTAATATCGCCATTCAAAGGCAGCGTATAGCCTTTTTGGGCAAATTGTGCCGTCCAGATCAGATCCGACAGCACCACGTCGTACTGCGCAGTCGGCGCTGCCGCAGCGGTGACAATGGTATTGTGCATCTGCGCATAAGGCAAGAAGGTAAAGTGCACATGCATATGGTCGGCCGCGTACTTAGCGTCAAACGCTTGTCCCATTTTCTCCAGCGCCTGCGCCGTGTACCCTGCCTGATTCATATACAGCACGTTCAACGTAATCGTTTTGGCCGCCGTTTTGGGCGGTTTGGCTGCAGTCGTCGTGGCACCACATCCTGCAACTAACAAGGTAAGGCTGGCGCACGCGAGCGCAATTTTGCTTCCATGTATCATGATAGAATCTCTCCTTTTTGGTTCCCTTAGCGATACCTTCAGAAAAATTTCAGTGAATCGGGTATCGTACGTCCCCACTGCGAGGGGGGCACGGTATCCACAGGGGCACCTTGCCCGATTTGAAGACGCCGCTCAAACACTAAATCGGCCAACCCTAAAAGTGGTGCATAATCACCTAGTGGAGACAAGATAAACTGGGTTTTGTGCATCAAGTGGTTCAAGACCCGGGCACGTGTGTTTTGCACGATAAGCGGCCACAGCACAGGGTAACTTTGGAGCATGGCACCGCCTAGGACCACGATTTGGGGACAGAGGACATTCACAATGCTACCCAACGCCATGCCAATATATTTCGCAATCCGATCTAATGCTTCGCCTTGGGTCATCCCTGCGGTCAAGTATCGATTGAGAGCTCCCAACGACGCGACGGCTTCCAGACATCCCTCATGCCCACAACCACAGGTATAGGCCGGGCCATGTGAATCCACAAAAATATGCCCGATTTCTCCTACAGAATTATCCTGGCCGCGAACCAACTGGCGGTTAATCACCAAGCCTGATCCCACACCGACATCACACAAGACGCACATCATATCCTGAATCTCACGCCCTGCGCCAAACCACAGCTCTCCCCACGCAGCGGCGTCCGCATCATTTTCCACAATAACGGACTCCATATTTGTACTGCGCCGGAACAGCTCCCCCACTTTCATGCCGTTCCAGTCTGGCAGGTTGGGGGAAAAGACCACAGACTCGCTGTCCGGATCCCAAATGCCAGGGATGGCCACACCCAGACCCGCCCACTTGCTCGCATCGACGGCGAGTTGCGTCATCACCTCCTTGATGGCGTCACTGACCACATTGATGCCTTGGGCCACGGCGGCCATCGAGTCCCGGATCTCCCGTTTAGCCACGATATGGCCACCGAAATCGACAGCAGCTACCAGCACTGTGGTCAGACCCACAGAAACGACGACAGCATACGCAGCCTCATTATCCACGCTGAGACCTATCCGGGGCCTCCCCCCTGTGGACGACCGATGGGATGACGTTTCCACGATCCACCCAGCATCAATCAGGTCACGCACTTGATGAGTTAGGGTAGCCGGTGTGACCGGCAACAAGGTCGCCAATTCAGATCGGGATAATTGGGGATAGTTACGCAAAATTCTGATAATATGATCGGCCTCAATCCTCGTTGCGCAGTGCTGACGCATGAGGGTTTAAAGCTAACTGCCGCGCGGATTCT
>JAKAAL010000444.1 GCA_021802375.1 Bacillota bacterium
TGGTAGGTGGCGGGGGGGGCCAGCCGCTGGCAGGAGCCTGTCTGCCCGATCGATTGTGCCAATTCCGGAACCACTACGAGGCTTTCGGTGGGCTTGGCCACCGGAGCCAAAGATCAACTCACCATTTTCTATGGAGATGCCTCATTGAGCCGGCGGCCGATGGGGCGGGTGGCGGATCCGTTGACGGAGTTGGGTGCGGCCATTTGGACGCGGAAGGGAGGGCAGGCTCCCATTGCCGTACGCGGCGGAGGAGTGCGTGGAGGGACCGTTCACATGGCGGTTGCTTCGGCTCAGGTGAAGTCCAGCCTGCTCTTGGCTGGCCTTAATGCCACGGCTCCCTTGACTGTGGTCGAATCGATCGCGACTCGAGACCATAGTGAACGGATGCTGATGGCGTTGGGCGCAAAGGTCGATACGGTGGAAGAACAGCGGGGGTTTCGCATTACTATCGAACCGCATCCCGAACCATTCAATGCCATGGATGTGCGCGTGCCCGGCGACCCTTCCTCGGGGGCATTTTGGGCAGCCTTGGCAGCTTTGGTGCCTGGCTCTCGCTTAATGTTGGAAGCGGTAAGTTTGAACCCAGGGCGCCTAGGCTTTTATCAAGTGCTGTCTACCATGGGGGCGAAGGTTCGCTTTGATGAACGCGGAAGAGATCCTGAACCGTGGGGGGATATAGAGATTTCGTCTAGTCCGCTCACGGGAATGGATATTCCACCGGCTCTGGTGCCGTCGATGATCGATGAGTTGCCGTTGGTAGCTCTTTTAGCATCTCAGGCGGCGGGAGTGAGTAGTGTGAGAGGCGCCGAAGAACGGCGGGTGAAGGAAAGTGATCGCATTCAGACCACAGTCGAGGGATTGTCTCGAATGGGTGCTCTGATTGAAGAATTGCCGGATGGATTTCGCGTCCAAGGGAGATCGCCTCTTCGCGGCGCTCGAGTCCAGTCGCATGCGGACCATCGGATTGCTATGATGCTGACGGTGGCGTCGGCTATTGCCGACGGACCGACCACTCTAGAAGGTGGCGAAGCCGTGGCTATTAGCTATCCGGCCTTCTTCGACACCTACCGGAGTTTCGTTGCATGAGAGCGGCGAAATGAATCGGGACCACACACCGGTTTTCGTGGGTATTGATGGCGGCGGATCTTCGACTCGATTATTGATCATCGACGAAGAAGGTCGAACGCTCAAAGCGGTGCGGTCCGGTCCCGCTAATCCCCTGGTGGTAGGATGGGATCGGGCTTACGCATCATTGGACGAGGTAGCGCAGTCATGGGATCAACTCGGTTGGACTGTGGTCGGATTGGTGGCTGGATTGGCTGGATCGGACCGTGCCGAAGTCCGAGCTAAATGGTTGCAGTATTTTGACAAATGGTCGGTTGAAAAATTTTGGCTAACCGGAGACTACCGAATTGCTTGGGCTGCACTGAACCATGGTCAACCGGGGATGATCGTGATCGTAGGCACAGGCGCTATTGTGTACGCCGAAAGTCAGGACCAAGCAGTGCGTCGAGGTGGCTACGGATGGAAATTTGGGGATTTGGGTTCAGGGATTTGGCTGGGCACTGAGGCTTGCAAGGCGGCATTAGCCCAGTGGGAAGGTGCGGGAGAAAAGAGCGCTCTGACGCCAATGGTGTCCAAGCAATTGCGGGTCACCAACCCGGTTGAATTGTTGGAATACTGGTATGGACCGCGCTTTGACCCGCGATCGGCGGCGGATTTGGCCAAAGACGTGGTGCAGTTGGCTGAATTCGATGCCGTCGCCCATGGAATTGTTACGCGAGCCGCTCGGGGTTTAACTAGGCTCATGCTAAGCGCACTCGAGCCACTCGATTGGAACTACGATCCGGTGGGTGTGACAGGAGGTCATGACAGGCACCGCGGTCATGACCCACTTTGAGTGATCTCCGACATTTCTTGCAATTGCTTCAAAACCTTAGCCGTCCGTCCACTGGTGATGGCGTCACGGGCCAAGCGCACCCCTTCTTTGGGATCGGCGACCATACGCGCGGCCAACAGAGCCACGGAGGCATTGGCAAGCACCACATCCGAGTACGCGCTAGCCTCATTTGCTACAATTCCCAGGCAAATCTCGGCATTAAACGCAGGCTCTCCTCCCCGGATGGCCGCTTTGGGATACCACGGCAAGCCAAAACTATCGGGTGTCCACTGTCCATGCACAATCGCTCCGCCATCGACCAAAGCATAGTCCGTCACTCCGGAAAGCGTGACCTCATCCAACCCGTCACCATGAACGACGAGAGCGCGGTCTACCTGTAATTGCACCAATGCCTCCGCCATCAGAGCAATGCGGTCAGCGTCAAACACGCCGATCACTTGGTACTCGGGCGATGCCGGATTAGTTAACGGGCCGAGCAAGTTAAAGACGGTGCGAATTCCCAGTTCCTTCCGTACTGGGCCGGCATGACGCATCGCTGTATGCACGCTTTGAGCAAACACAAACCCAAATCCCGTCTCTTTAACCATTTGAGTCCACGTCTGCCGCGTTGGATTGAGTTGAATGCCGAGCGCCTCCAACAAGTCGGCACTGCCGCTCTTCGAACTCGCTCCCCGGTTGCCATGCTTAATCACGGTCGCTCCGGCCCCAGCGGCCACCAAGGCGGCGGCGGTCGAAATATTGAAACTGTGCGATCCATCGCCGCCGGTGCCGCAGGTATCCACGACCGGACGGCGGGGGATGAGCACCGACAGGGCATGATTGCGCATGGACCGCGCAAATCCAGAAATTTCTTCGGCCGACTCCCCTCGGAGGCGAAGCGCCATCAGGATGGCTCCAATTTGAGCCGGCGAGGCCTCTCCGGCCATCACCGCGTCCATCACCTGCTCCGCGGCGGCCGCACTCAGGTGCTCGCCATCGGCCAAGCGCGCCAATGTCTCTGCTATCACACTGCTCACAGTGCGCCTCCTAGATCGCCTGTCGCTCCGACCAGCGGTGGTATTCTGAGAAAATTTCGCAAAAGTTGCATGCCATCGGGGGTCAAGATGGACTCCGGATGAAATTGAATCCCATAGGTTGGATACTCCCGATGGCATATAGCCATAATGGTTCCATCATCAGATTCTGCCAAGACCTCAAGCGGAAGTTCAGGCGCTAAGGCTACGGCTAAAGAATGATAACGCCCCGCCGAAAATCCGTCCGCAATGTGATCAAAGAGCACGCTTCCGCGACCTCTATGATATACCTGATCGGCTTTGCCATGCATCAAGCGCACCGCCGGCACCACTTGCCCACCAAAGGCCTCGGCAATTGCTTGGTGGCCCAAACACACGCCTAGAATAGGCACCTTAGGTGCCATTTGACGAATCAAGGGAACAATCACTCCCGCGTCTTTGGGACGACCGGGGCCCGGTGAGATCACCACCCGATCCGGCCGAAGAGCGGCCAAGCTCTCAATGTCCATTTCATCATTGCGGACGACGGTCAAGGTCTCTCCCAAGATACCGAGATATTGAACCAGGTTGTAGGTAAATGAGTCGTAGTTATCAATCATCAATATCATAACCAGTCCTCCTCATCGGGTTCCAAGACCGAAAGCGGAGCGGCCGCCTTATTAAAGGACTCTCGACGCTCGGCCTCAGGATCGGAATCAGCCACCACCCCGCCACCGGCCTGGACCGTCACCTGCCCGTCGCAAGTTACCTCCAGCGTGCGAATCGCAATGCAGGCATCGAGGTCTCCGCGATGGGACAGATATCCCACCACGCCGCCATAGGCTCCGCGAGCCTCGACTTCCAGTTCTTCGATAATCTCCATGGCGCGAATCTTGGGCGCCCCACTTAAGGTCCCGGCGGGAAAGCTGGCTGCCAGGGCATCCAAGGCGTCGTATTCTGGTCGAAGCTGACCTTGGACCTCCGAGGCAATATGCATCACGTGGGAATAAGACTCGCGAACCATCAATTCGGTGACGCCAACACTGCCATACTGGCTAACCCGGCCTAAATCGTTTCGGGCTAAATCCACCAACATCGTGTGTTCGGATAGTTCCTTAGGATCTTGGATCAAATCCTGCCACAACGCTTCGTCTTCGGCCGCATTGATGCCCCGGCGCCGCGTGCCAGCAATCGGGCGATTAGCCACCACACCTTGGGTTACACGAATCAGCGCTTCTGGCGACGCACCCACCAGAGTTTTAGATGCCCCTTCAAAATAGAATAAGTACGGCGAAGGATTCACCAACCGGAGCTTGCGATATAAGTTGAAGGGATCGCCGGCCACCTGGCTAGACAACTTTTGCGACAGCACCACTTGAAAAATGTCGCCATCACGAATGTATTGTTTGGCTCGAGCCACCATCGCGTGATATCTGCCCTGATCCAAATTGGAAACGACGGGAGCGGTGCGCACGACTTCGGGCGCCTGCCAGCCAAATGGACGCGACAGCGCCTGTTCTACGGCTTGCATGCGTTCTCGAGCGTCCTCCAGGCGGTTTTGTGCTGCCTCGACAATAAGGGTTAGACAATGGCGATGATGATCAAACGCCACCACCGTTTCCGGCCAAAACCACTCCCAATCGGGCCCCGGATGTTCGTGGTGGTTCGGCAAGTGTTCCAAGCGCCGGACCCAGTCATAGCCAAAGTACCCCAGAGCCCCTCCGGTGTAGGGCAATTCTTCGTCGTCGGGCACGGCGACCTTAAAGACTTCATTGACCTTGCGCAAAAGAGGCACTGGATCGTCTCCGGTCAGGGAGATTTGAGGGCCTTCGACCACGGCTTGACCGTCGCGATGATAAAGCACGGCCTTAGTCCCAACCCCGATGAACGAATAACGGGCAATCTTCAGGTCCCCTTCAACACTTTCCAGGAGGGCGCGAGATCCTAAGGAGCGCAAGCGAAGAAATGCAGAAATCGGGGTAAGCTGATCAATATTAAATCGTTTGACTAGAGCCAGGTGAGGACTGGTTATGATATTGATGA
>JAKAAL010000445.1 GCA_021802375.1 Bacillota bacterium
AAATACGGCAAGGTTATTTTAAACTTCCACAAAGTAGTCAACTATTACAAGCCACCGCAGATAATAATAGTCAAAGTGGTCTCCACACTTTCCATTGGTTCAAGTTCCAAGGTCATTTAGTGTCACCTCCTTACCGTGTTGATCAACCTATCATTTACAGGTCGCCGCAGATGATAATGGTTAACGTCGTCTCCACGTTTTCCATTGCTTCGAGTTCTAAGACCATATGTGCGTCGCCTCCTTTTTTTCATGTTAGCCTCATCGTATAAACTCTCTCGCTCGGTGCTTAGTCTCCAAACGGGAGAGGACAAGCCCACCATTTTGGCATTATTCCGAAGTTGTAGCCCCCCTCCTTCTAAAGAGGGTAGTGCTTCGTATTGTTTTGTTTTTCTCAATGGGTATAATAAATTCAAGCGATTGATTTTTCTCAAGGAGGTTAAACTATGAAGCCGTCCTCGGTCGTGTTATCCAAGGCAGCGCAATTCAAAGCCTTAGGGCACCCACTCCGGCAAAAGATTCTACAAGCGTTAGACCAAGGACCAGCCAATTTGAAGGAACTGGGAGAGCGCACTGGCAGCAATCCGGCGACCATTCTTCACCACGTACGCCTGCTGGTTGATGCCGAGTTTGTGCGAATCAAAGACGAGGTGAAAATCGGCTCAATTGCTTCCAAACGGTATGAGCTTGTCTCCCGCGTGTTCATGACCGATCCCCATGCGGTCGCGTTCCAAGATGCGGATGTGGCTGTCACGCTAGGAGACCAATTACTAACTGAAGCACAGACGTCTTACCACGAAGCGATCGCGAAAGACTTAGCCACGATCGTCACGACGGAAAATCCGCTATGGCTCGATGAAGCTCGTTGGGATCAATTTCAAGAAGAACTGCAGGCGTTGTTTAATCGCTACAAATCGGTTCCCACCGGTCAAAATCTGCCGCGTCACTTCACGGCAACGATCTTATTAGTAGAACACGGTAAGGAAATGGAGGGCGATAACCAATGAATCGGCAATTGACTTTCCGGCTCAGTGCCTATGTCGGTGGAACGTTGATTTCGGCGCTGGGTGATCAAATGGCGTTAGTGGGAGTGGCGTGGGCGGTATTGCATCTCACTGGTTCATACGTGGCCATGGGCAGTGTTTTTGGATCGGAAGTCGTCGCACGTTTGCTCTTTTCGTTAATCGGCGGAGGGTTGGCAGATTTGGTCCATCATCGACGCTTTATGATGATCATCAATGGATTGCGCATTGTGGTTGTGGGACTGGTGGCCCTAGCGTTGTGGAATAACCTAGATAGCATTCCGCTACTCATGGGTTTGGCTGGGGGATTAGGGGTGCTAGATTCCCTGTATATTCCGACATCTCAAGCTTTTTTACCGATTGCGGTGCCCGCCGAGCACTTGATGGTGGCCAATAGTTGGCTTGAAGTGGGCAACCAGTTGGCCATGTTTGTTGGACCGGCTATTGGCGGTCTCGTCATTGCATGGAAAGGGTTAGTGTGGCCTTTTGCGTTGGACGCGATTTCCTATGCGGCCGCAATTCTCGGGCTCCTCCCTTGGCTAGGAGTGGCTCTCGAGAGTGGCGAACGCCCTACCTTGCGCCTTGGTTCTCTTGTAGCACAGGTGGGGCAACAGCTCAAAATTGGGTTACGTACTGTGCAAGGCTCCCCATTTCTACGGTGGAGTGTTCTTATAGCGGGGTTGTTAAATTTCGCCGCTGTCGGTCCATTGACGTTGCTCCTGCCCAAGTTGAGTTTGAACCTTGGCCACACGCCAACGCTCTTTGGGGCACTCTACGCCATGCTGGGCATTGGGGCTTTAGGGGGCGCGCTTTTATCCCAAGCTTTGCAACGGATATCTCACCGGGCTGTATGGGGGTTTGCTGGGTTCACGATAGATGGATGTCTGCTAGGGGCCCTCGGAATCGCCCACACATGGGTATTTGCTGCCATCCTCATCGGATTATTCGGAGCCTTTATGTCGGTCTCCAACATCTTAATCCTGACGACCCTTCAAATCGTTACGCCGATCGAAACATTGGGGTCTGTATTTGGTTTTTTGACAACGAGCTCGTTTGGATTTCAGGCGATAGCGTTGGTCGGTGCGGCGCAGTTAGTTCGCTACGTAGGGCCTTCCCACTTGTTTGAAATGGGTGGAGGAATCCTGGCGCTTACAGCAGGAGTGGTGATGTTGCTACCCTTCTTGAAAACGGTTGAATCGGTCATGGGAGAAGAGGTTCGGGAGGTCGTCCCTAAGATGGTACAGGGGTCTTTGGATGAATAGAGAGGAGAGCGTGATGTCAAATCCCATTCCGATCCATATTGTAAGTACGCGAATTTTAATTCAACAAGCCGTAACATACGCTATTAGTCAGTGTACCACACTTCCCATGAAAGCCATACCATGTGCTGTAGGTGGGCAGAAAGATTCGAAAGTATTCGCTCGGGTGATCGATTTGTACCACCTCGCCGATCAGCAAATAGACTTCTGGACACAGGACGCGATAACGCCGGAGAGCGGATTCGTACAACCGGTTACCATTGCTATCAAGCCTGATGTGGCTTCTTGCCCCAGCAATATTCCGTACATCTCAGAGAATCAGTCGGTTTACGATCTGGTCGATATCTTGGTTGACCGTATCAAAGCTCGTCGATATGTGATTTCCCCCATTGTCGCCAACGCGCGAAAACGGCTGGATGAAACAGCGCGAATTGTTCAACCTCTGAGCCCCCGCGAACAAGACGTCATGATGATGGTGGAACTAGGGCTGTCGAACAAGGAAATTGCTGGGGCCTTACAATTGCAAGAGTCGACGATAAAAGCCTATCTCAAATCGATTTTTCAGAAATATCATGTATCCAATCGTTTGGAAGCCACGTTGGTCTGGGGGCGCAATCGAACCACCACATTTTCGAACATTATCTAAAAATTGACTAGCCAAAGGAGAGAATCAATCATGCGCGATGAGCAGCTACCGATCCATCCCACGCGAAAATGGCTTCGGATTCTTGTTCAGAAACAGGGCGAGAAGCCCGTCAATATCCGGGTTCCTTTGGGGCTAATGAACTTCGGAATGCGATTATTAGGGGAATCGGGCTTAAAAATTGGATCGGTTCCAATCAGCACACAGGAATTCTGGGATTCTCTCCAATCCGAAACGGCAGGGACGATCCTAGAGGTTGAGGGTGAAGATGGCGAACATGTAGAAATGGTCATCGAGTAGAGTGGGCGTTTTACGGAACCACGTTGCTCTGTCTGTCATACCCAGGACGGCGACTACCTTGTCGACGGTTACGGTAACGGCTGACGGCACGGCTTTGACGCCAACCTACTCGACAGCCGCAGTTACCGCAGAGTTGCAAGTCAATGTTCTTGGACTCCGACTACAGCCACCGTGGCAGACAGTGGTACGCAGGTAGTGACGGCTACGGTTGAAGACGCCTATGATAACCCTGTATCCGGAACTACGGTGGACTTCGCATTGGAATCCCCGGCAGCTGGCAGTTTGTCCGCAACAACCGGCACGACTAATACATCAGGGGTTGCCAAGGTGACTTATACCGCGCCCAACAGTGGTTCAGGTACGGACACAGTGACGGCAACGGTTACAGGTATTACCTCGACGAGTAACACTAGCGCTATCTCGTATTAAATACCGTCACATAGTGATAGTTCGTTGCGATTGATTTGGTTGCGAGACCGAGCACCCCAATGGGTGCTCGGTCTCTTTTGTGTCCACTGCCATGGGCGCGTGCTCCAAGGTCAAAGTCCTGAACGGGGCCGAACACGCTAGTCTATGACACCGCGAATCGCATGGGAGTGCCACTGAGAACGTAGAAGGGGAACCACTGGTCGGCCTTGGCATCGGTACAATCGAACAGCTTACCGCAAGGGGGGCGGTGTTGGTTTTGCATACGGGGGTTCCGAACGCTCCGTTATCTTCACAGACGCCGGCGACAGAGCATCATAGGTCGACGAACAATATGGCGTCTGCTGGGCCGGTGAATCCTTGCAAGGATTCATCCTCCCCGGATTCGAACAAGAGAATAGCACCCGCCGGATTGCCGAAGGTTACTCCGCTGATGAAGGAAAATCGCCCGTGGGCCATGCCCGTTTGACACTCAATTCGGCCACAATGCCAGCATACACGTGAAGGACGGAGGTTCTTCCCGCAAAATCCTGGAAGAGGCAAAGACGGCCAGCTAGAAAACCATTGCTCGAACCATGGTTTTCTTTGACTGGGCACGGTAGTCCAAAACATTGGGCCATGGACCACGTTAGGCAGGAAGTCATTGCTCGAGCAATGACTTCCTTGATTCGTACGCATAGGCTATCATTACAGTTGCCCGCCATGCCGAGTCGTGAATTGTTGGCGGGCTTCAGTTATCCCGTGTCTATGAATGGCCGAGCAAAAAGGGACCAGGGACAGGGTATCGTAATAGCTTGTTCTGAGGGGGTATCCTCTGAACAAATTTTAGTGATCCTGTTGCCCGAAGTACCGATTGCGAGGCATCCTAAGGTTCTGGTCTAGAGGATAGGTGCGCAACGGTGGCATAGGTAAGACTCGGAGTGAGAACTTGCGCCATGGGTGGAGATGGGCTACGAATGGTCCCGTTTTGCTAACTCATGGCGCTGGACTCCTTTTGCTCGGCCAGTTACATATGGGCCATTTTACTTTCCGAGATAGGTAAATTTCATCTGATCGACACCGATTACGGTATTCGTTTGACCATCATTACTGGACAACCACACATAAAAATCATTCTGCCCATTGCTGGTATAATCTCCCACATTCCGCCAACCAGCCAAGTTCGCCTGGTCGAGCGTTACAAAATTATTTCTACCCGCGTGATGTATTTCATAGGTAATTATCGCATCTGCATCGCCGATCGGTACCCAGAGCTTAACATTATAGACGCCCGCTCCCTCACTTTC
>JAKAAL010000446.1 GCA_021802375.1 Bacillota bacterium
GGGTGGGCAGTTGCGCTGCTCCATCTCGAGTAAAGACCGTTTCCTGGCTACGCCGATAGGCGATAAGATCGGCAATCGTAATCATTTTTAAGCCAAATCGGTTTTTGAATTCGATGAGTTCGGGCAAGCGTGCCATTGTGCCGTCAGGTTGTAAAATTTCACAAATCACAGCAGCAGGGGAGAATCCTGCCAAGCGGGTGAGGTCGACGCCGGCTTCGGTGTGGCCAGGACGGCGCAGAACACCGCCTTCTTTAGCCCGCAATGGAAAGATGTGGCCTGGTCTGGTGAGATCCTCGGGCCGGGTATCAGGATTAATGAGGGCTTTGACCGTCATCGCACGATCATGGGCTGAAATCCCGGTGGTAACATGGTGACGGGCGTCAACGGAAACCGAAAATGCGGTATGCATGGAATCTTGAGCCACTTCCACCATCGGTGGCAAGCGTAGCGCGTCCAATCGATCTCCGGTCATGGGGACACAAATTAAGCCGCGGCCCCATTGGGCCATAAAGTTTATCGCTTCCGGAGTGATTTTTTCCGCAGCAATGATGAGATCTCCCTCATTCTCCCGATCTTCATCATCAACAGCAATAATGATTTCCCCTGCCTTTAATCCTGATAGAGCATCCTCGATAGTATCAAAAGGATGGACGGGCGTGGTGGCTATATCGTCCAATTTTTCGGTGGCCATTTTTATCCTCCTTGTTTGCTGAGCAAATGCTTAATATATTTGCCTAGGATGTCGAATTCAATATTGACTGGGTGCCCGGATTTCCATCCCCCTAGGGTAGTAGTGTGTTGGGTGTGAGGGATTAACGTCACGCGAAATTCCCCATCGTGAGCCGACACCACGGTAAGACTGACCCCGTCTAGTGTCACTGACCCTAAGGGCAAAATTAAGTCGCTGAACTCGGGGTTGTATGAGATGTTGACATGATGAGCCTCGCCCTCTGCCGATATTTGGGCGATTTTTCCCGTGGTATCGACGTGGCCCAATACCCAGTGGCCTCCCAATCGTGTGGTCGGGGTCACGGATCGTTCCAAATTAACGCGATCTCCGATGTTCAGGCTGCCAAGGGAGGTGAGCGCGAGCGTGGTCGGGCTGACCTGTACGGAAAAGGTGTGTGGCGAAATATCTACTACCGTTAAGCAGACCCCGTTGACTGCGATCGATTCGCCCAGCGCGAGATCGTGAAAATCTGTGGCATGTATAGTCAGGCGCTCTGATACCTCATCAGGCTCCCACCGAGTTTCACTTATCGTGCCTATGGTTTCCACCAAACCTGTAAACATGTGAATAACGTGTCCCCTCTCGTTTTACCGGGTAATGAGTGCGCGAACCATCAGATCGGTACCTAAGGTCCTGACTTCCACCAATTTGCATGTGGCGCTAGGGACAGGACTGCCGGAAACGGCTGCCAGACCACGATCTCCGATGAGTATCGGACTAAAAAAGCTAATCCATTGATCTGCCAAACGTTGCTTTAAAAATTCCCCATGGGTGGTGGCGCCGCCTTCCACTAGAACCGAGAGAATGCGGCGTTCTGCCAAATCGTGCAATATCGAAGGCAAGTGCACTTGGCCGTTGGCCGAATGCGCCACCCGAACTACTTCACCGCCGTTGGCAAAAATCTTCCGTTCCCACTCCAAGGGAGCATCCTCGGTAGAATAAATTATGGTCGGAGCCTGAGATGCGGTCAGCAACGCACGGCAATCTGGAGGCGTGCGACCGTGGCTATCGACAATTACGCGGACCGGATCTCGTCCTTGGCCCTTTCCCCGGTAGGTTAACGAAGGATCATCGGCAATCACAGTACCTATACCGACTAAAATTGCGTCATGGGACCGTCTAAGGTCATGGACTGCTTTTAAGGTTTCATCGCCGGATAAATATCGGGTCGCGGGAACCCATCCGTTAATTTTCCCATCAAGGCTGGTCGCCGCTTTTAAGGTGACCATAGGCCGGCCTAGGGTGCTCCAAGTCATAAACGGCCGATTAAGGGCGATGGCTTCGGATTGAAGGTCACCGACTGCGACGCCAATGCCTTGTTGTCGCAGTCGCTCGGCACCGCCTCCTGCTACATGGGGATTTGGATCTAACGAGGCAATATGCACGCTCTGGATACCCGCAGCGATAATGGCCTCGGTGCATGGGGGAGTACGCCCTTGGTGATTGCAGGGCTCCAGGGTGACATAAAGTGAGCCTCCCCGTGCCCGTTCTCCCGCTTGTCGCAACGCATACACTTCGGCATGCGGTCCTCCAGCCCGCCGATGATATCCTTGACCGACAATCTCTCCCTGAGGATCTACCACTACGGCCCCTACCATGGGATTGGGCGACGTTGTGTAGCATCCCCGTTTGGCTAATTGGAGTGCGCGTCTCATGTGTTCTGACATGAAAAAATCCCCTTTCCGGGGATAACAAGAGAAGAATAGGCTAAATATGCGCCTGTATCATACCTTCTCTCATCCAGACTGTACTGTCGGCGCCGGATTCTCACCGGACTCCTGCCCTATGCGGGCTCGCGGGCTGCTCTATTAAGAGATCACCGCCGGTCGGGAATTGGAACTGTTGGGTTCCTCACCGCGCCCCGAAGGTTAATGCTTATTGTGATAGTATTATAGAGCCCGCAAGAGAGCGCGTCAAATGGAGAAAACGCCCTCTTAAGAGGGCGTTTGGGGATTAGACGGCGGCAACTGCATTTCTGCTTTGAGTTTAGCCAACTCGCTTTGTACCTGATCACTGGCTTTGGCTTGATCTAGTTGTTGCCGGATAGTGTCGGTATGCGATGACGTGGGCAACACATTAAAGTCTGGATTGGATGACAGCTCATCAATGGCCGAGGCTTTAGCTTGCATCGAGGTAATTTTGTCTTGGGCCCGTTGCAATGAGCCACTGATATCTTGGGCGTGCTGGGTAATGCCGGAGATGATCTCGCCGACTTGGACTTCTGCTTTAGCGGCGGAATATTGTGCTTTCATAACTTCTTTTTGAGTGCGGAAGCTTTCAATTTGTTCCTCTAACTTATGTTGCGTTTGGGTGAGTTTGTCTTCTTCGGTCTGGGTTTGTTGAATATGGGTCTGCAAATCTTGAATTTGTTGTTGAACCGTAGTTTTTAGCGATAGGGCTTGGGCTGCTAGATCATCGCGGCCGCCCTGCACTGCATCGCGAGCGTCTTGGTCGTACTGATCGACTCTTTGCTGCAACGACGCGACCTGCATCTTCAATTGTTTTTTTGCGGTAGCGACTTCCACAATATGGCGTCGGGTTTCCTGCATGGCATCTTGCATTTGCTCGTAGGAATATTCAATGGTTTCGGTGGGATCTTCCATGGCGTCCAAGGCTTTGTTGGCTTTGGCGCCTAAGATGGTTTTTACTCGATCTAGTAATCCTGCCATGATCTGACCTCCCTCTCAATAGTGCAACCTTGTTCAGTATACGGCACCTTTCGAAATTTCGGTAACAGATGGCGAAAATGGGTACTTTGAGATGCCTCCATGTTAGGTTCCGAGCACCATAACAGAGACCTCGGTGCCAGCCAAAATGGGTCCGGTATTTTCTGGAACCATCATTAAGGCAGTGGCATTAAGCCATGAAGTTTGAATTGCGGAACCTTGGTCCGGGCTTGGCACAATACCTGCCTTTCCCGAATCGTCGTATTCTATTCGGCACCGGACATAATGCCGACGGTCGGAGACTTCCGTGAAGTCCTGCAGTAACGGAAGGGCCACCATTAAACGTTGCCACCGACTATCACCTTGAAGTTGGCGAATCACAGGTCGGACAAACAATTCAAAAGTGACTAAAGCTGATACCGGATTGCCTGGCAAACCGAAAAATGGGGTGTGGCGATAATGGCCGTAGGCAATGGGTTTGCCGGGTTTCACATTTACTCGCCAAAAGTCTAAAGTGCCATGTTGGTCCAGTGCAGTTTTTACCAGATCAAAGTCCCCCACCGAGACCCCTCCCGAACTGAGAATCAGTTCATATTGAGCGGCTTGGTCGAGTCGTTCCACAATGGTCTGCAAATGGTCGGGAGCATGGGCCATCAGCACCGGTTGACCTCCGGCTTCAGCTACGACAGCATAAAGAGCATAGGCATTAGAATTGCGGATTTGGCCAGGGCCGGGCCGCTTGGAAGGATCTACAATTTCGTCGCCCGTCGAGATGATGGCCACTCGGGGTGCGGGATACACCGCCAAAGAGGTACGCCCCAATGTGGCCGAGATGCCCATGATTGCCGGGGTAATGCGCGTTCCCGAGCGTAATATGGTGTCGCCTTTGGCCATATCGGTTCCTCGGCGGCGAATGTTCAAACCGGGATTTGCGGGCCTCTTAATCAAAACGCGAGTCGGATGTCGCGAATCTTTTTCGGTCCATTCGACCTGTACGACGGCATCGGCATCTCTAGGCACAGGAGCCCCGGTCATAATTCGATAACACTGGTCTGAGCGGGTTAATGATTCGGGAACTGGGTGACCTGCTGAAATGGTGGCTACCACTTCCAAGGGGACTGGGTGGTCGGACCGCGCTCCCGCTACACTTTTAGCTTGTACAGCAAATCCGTCCATGGAGCTATTGTCAAATGGAGGGCTGTCCAAGTCTGAGACTATTGGTTCAGCTAATACACGACCTAACGATTCCTCCAATGATACGATGACGGGTGTAAGGGGTTTGGACAGAGCGCCCTTGATAACCCGACGTTGTGCCTCTTCCACTGATATCATGGCTTTAGCCTCGTCTTTGCAAGTATTGACAACATTTTAACAGACCTCGCTTGTTGACTACAGCCCATCCAACGGAGCCTGGTAATTCAGTTATTTTTCAGGAGAGCAAAGCAGGTTCGCGGTTATAGGTATGATACAGTGACCGCAGGCGCGTGGGTGCCGCATTGAAATTTCTTGAGGCACAAAAGGAGGGCGACATCGTGT
>JAKAAL010000447.1 GCA_021802375.1 Bacillota bacterium
AAGTAGATCTTCGCGACGCCATGGGCCGGATGGCTCCGTCGAATACCGGGCAATTCGGCCAAAAACAGCCCGCGCATGGTGTTGATGTGGGTATTGGCGTGGTCGTCATGGATGGAATGGGCGGGATGGGTGATGACGATGTCTGGTTTTTCCTCGCGGATCACATCGGCGATGTCTAAGGCCACCGTCTCGGATGCTAAAAGTTCCGCGTCCTTATAGGGTAAAAAGCGGGCGGTGGCGCCCAGCGCCCCGTCGACGATCTTGGCTTCGCGAACTTTTTGGGCCGCGTAGGCCTCCGGTTCCAGGCGTGGATGCCCTTTTTCTCCGGGAGTGCAATGCAAAAAGCAGGCGCTGTGGCCGGCCTTGGTGTACTGCAAGATCACGGCGCCGCAGGTGAATTCCATGTCAGCGGCGTGGGCTCCAATGGCTAAGATATGCATGCGATCACCTCAAGACTTTCTCTAAAATGTCAAACCGGCGCGAGACTTCGAACCCTGCCGCTCGATAGAGGTGGCCGGCCGGAGATTTTTCACCGGTCCAAAGAAACCAAGCGCTATGACATTGTTGGCGCTTTTGCTCTTCTAGCACGAGATGCAAAAGAACTTTGCCAAGGCCCCGGCCCCGCTCGCTGGCGGCGACGCCGAAGGGGCCAAAGCGGTCAAAGCTTCGGTCATAAGCACCAAACATGGCGAACCCCAAAATGGTATCGGCTTGACGGCAAAGATATAGTTGGCTTGGCGGCACTTGGGCGGTGAGCGCCTCGCGCAGGGCCCGCGTCCAATCTCCATAAAACTCCTGCTGGGTAAAGTCTAATAGCGCCACGTAGTATTTTGGTGAGATGGGTTCAAAGAGGACGCCTTCTTGCTCAAGCCGGGCTCGCAGCGTGGTGACGGATTCAGGCATGGAGTACGGAACTAAATTTCGATCCATGGCGACACAAGAGTAGAGGAGATGGTAGCCGGCGCGGGCGAAAAAGGCGTTTGCTCCGGGATAGGCCGCTTCATCGACTCCGGGGACCACATAGTTCGGGGCAAAGGACGAGAACTCCACGCGAGCCCGGCCTTGGCGCTTCAAATACGCTTCTGCTTGGGACAACAGCGTACGCCCGAGGTCCCGCCGCCGATATTGCGGATCGACCAAGAGGGCGGTGATCCATCCCAGGTCAGGCTCTAAGTCTCCACCCAAGGGGACCTTTCGGGCCATGGCTTGGGCAAAGCCCACGATGCGTTGGCCGTCGGTGGCTACACGGGTAGCCTCGGCATCAAAGTTTGGGTCGAGTAGAAACTTTTGGTAAAAGGTCTCCGGGGCGATCGGGTCCATGGGCAGCACCTTCTGCCAAAGGCTTAGGATCTGAGCTTCGTCGCCGCCTTGATAGCTGCGCGTGTCGATAGGCATGCGTTTACCTCTTTCACTGGTAAGATTTTTATCGCCGAGGGCCAAGCTTGCTGTTTATCGGGCAACCCATTAACATGGTACCATCAAGAGCTCGGGGATGGCGGTCGACGGGCGTATGCGACCACGATTAAAGACGCCATCCGTGCAAACCGTCACGATAGGTCCAGTGAAGGAGGTGTCATTTGCCCATGAGGCCACCGAGCGCTTGGCAAAGGCCGCCACGGCTAGGCGCCATGACCCTCTTATTGGCCCTTTTAGGCGGGAGCTTAGCGGGGTGTGGATCCCATACCAGCTTGCATCCGATCGTCCATGGAACCACGGCCAAGCAAGTAGAAACCGAGCTGGTCAAGTCCATGGCCTCTTGGCAAAGCACGTCTGCGCAAGTGACCGACGTCGTCCGGCTGAAAGGCAAGCCAGCGCGAACGCTTCAGGTGACGTTAATCACCCAGGCGTCTCCCAATCGATATGCGTTGACGGTGAACCAAGCGGGCAAAAAGACGGTAACCATCCGGGATAACGGACGCAGTACCGTTTCTTATACGGCATCGAGCCGCCACTACCAAGTGTTGAGTTCGTTGCCGCATACGGCCTCATCATTGCGGCTGATGGGCATATCCCTACCATCGCTGGTGGAATCGAGCACACTGATGGGCATGCGCGAATTGAGCGCCACCCAGGTCGAGCTTAAAATGAGAACCTCTTTGCCCAACGGCGTGGTGGCGCGCACGGATTTTTGGTATAACTTACGCAAAAATATTCCCATCGCCTTTTCCGCAAAGTGGGATGGAGGCAGCTTCAAACAAACGGTTAGCAAATTTCAGGTGAACCCCGATATTGGCAATTCGGCATTTGCGTTCCATCCAGCGACCGGAGTGACGCCTCAAGTGGTTTTGTCGCAGACGCTGGCGGACCTCGAGTTGGCGAAGGCGGCGGTGAAATTTCCCATCGTCTTACCGCCCTCTCAGGCTAACGTCAGCTTGACCAATGTTTCCGTGGGTTCGCGCGGTGGTCAGCCGGTGGTGATGCTCACCTATACGGCCCCCAACGGTTCCTATCTACTCGTCACCGAATTGAGCGCGAACACCAAGAAGAAACTGCCCTCGGGGTTGAGCTTTGGCCTAGAGCCTGTGGGGACCTTGTCGGTAAACGAGGCACCGATGCCACTTTCTGGTCAGTTTGCCGGTTTTAGCGTGGGTTCTACCGAAATTTGGTTGGAAGGCCTGGCGAGTTCCGTCGACAACTTGCTTACCGTGTGGGGCAACAATGTGAGCACGACCGGGCCAGGAACGTAGTCGTCGCCGGCCCCGGCCAGCCTACTTGAGGATGGACTTTAAGGGAATGGCTGCCAAAAAGCCTTGTTGACCCGTGTTTCCGGTAACGAATAGGGTGTGATTCACCAGCACGGGACCGTAGGCATTGGCCCAGTGGGCAATGCGACGGCGGTGGAGGATGGCTCCGCTTTGCGCCGACATGCTGTAGAGCGTCCCGCCTGCGGTCATGGCGAGGATTTTACCGCCCACATATACCGGAGGCCTGGTGACCGGGCTCTTCAAGTTATCAGACCAAAGAACCTTGCCCGTGCTGGCGCTTAAGGCTACAAAGCGGCCATTGATGGCGTTTCCGACGAAGAGCTGTTGGCCGTGGAGCATGGGGGTGCCCGTTTCCTTAAACGGCGGATTCTGGCCCTCCGCCAATTTTCTCTTCCAAACGATCTTCCCCGTCTGGGCGTCGATGGCAAACACGCGTGCGAAGTGATGGGGATTGGCGCGGGTGATGCCCGTCCTTCCCGTTAGCGCTGCCGTGTAGAGCAGACCTTGGTGATAGACCAAAGGCGTGTCGTCCACGCCGCCGGTCGCGTAGGGGATGGGACGCTTCCAGGCGATGTTTTGGTGAGTGCGATTTAATGCGACGACCTGCAGGGGGCCAGCCCCGCCAAAGTAGGCACGGTGGCCAATTAAGCGGGCGCTTGAGCGGCTGACATAGACATCGGTTCGGGCTTGCCAGAGGAGATGGCCATTTTTGGCATTTAGCACGTCCAAATGACGGCCTCCAGTGAGCAGGAAGACGTGTCCATGGGAGACGGTTACCGGCGCCTGGTCCGCATATTGCGTGGGGTACTGCCACAGGAGTTTGCCGTTTTTGGCGTTAAAGGCATAAAGCCCTGATGGTCCCGTTCCACGCTTGGATCCTGGGGTGGTCGCGGGTGAAGGACTAGCAACCGGAAACGCGGCGTTGCCTTCAGACAGGTAGACACGACCCTCAGCCACAATCGGTTCAGAAAACGTGGCGTTAGGCACCGAGGCGGTCCAGCGTACGGTTCCCTTTTCTGGGTTAATGGCCCATAAGTAGCCAGCATGACCCGTTCTACCCAAGCCTCCCACCACATATAGCGTATTCCTTACCACCGGGGAGTCACTATTGACCAGACTTGGCAATTGAACCAAGTAGTTCGGTCCGGGACTTTGGCTTGGAAACTGTACACTATCATTATTGACCAAGCTTCGATGATCTTCCGGCCAAGATAGCGGGGTCGGACCCAAAGGAGCGTGGGAGAGTTGATACAGGGCAACCCCGCCAGTGCCGTTGTGTTTGATGATATAGAAGATTCCGCCTACGGCTAGGACTGCAGCGAGAACACCCACCCAGGTCTTTCGCACAGACGTCTTGGTCGGCGTTGAACGACCAGGAAGCGCCATCGTGTTCCTCCTTCACGGATCGTGTGAGCATGCTATCTATGGTTGTTATTGTTGAAATTTTGGGGTGGCAGGTCCTCTTGGAAAGCGAGGGACAGCCTTTCATAATATAGCGGATCTAAGGACTCTTGCGCTACTGTTAGGGAAGGGGAAAATTGTGGATGCCTTTTCAGGCGCCGTGCCTCTTCGCGGGAGCCGTGGGCGGGCGAGCTCCTTGAAGCCTAAACCGAAGCGGCGTATTGACACTCTTTGAGCAAGATCTGGGGGTTCGGCCAGTTTGATCCACGGCCACTCAAAAAAGGAGTTGGGCCAGACCTTAAGATTTGCTGAAACGAACGAGAAAACTCGCCTAACATTGGTATGCTGAGGGCTGGATTGTCGGCAGTGTTTTCGGCCGCGAAAGCTCGGATCGCCTTAAGTAGACGGCTTGGCGAGCCGGGGATGGTTGCCGGGCAACATCTTTTTGGGGAGGACAGTGAATGGCAACGAAGTATCCGGTGCTATGGTTTATGGGACTTTCGGCCGCAGGCAAGTCCACGCTGAGCGCGAATTTGGAGGATCGCCTGGCCGCTTTGGGTTGGCCCGTTACGCGTCTAGACGCTGATGAACTGCGTCAGGGACTCAACCAGGGACTAGGATACAGTGAAAGCGATCGCGAGGAAAATATTCGGCGGGCGGCGCATGTGGCCAGCCTCTTGGCAGATCATACCACCGTATTGGCCGCCTTTATCACTCCTTATGCGAAAATGCGGGAAATCTTTCGCCACATATTGCCCGACGCAGTTTTGATTTATGTGAAATGTCCCGTGGAAGAGTGTGTGCGCCGCGATCCCAAGGGCTTGT
>JAKAAL010000448.1 GCA_021802375.1 Bacillota bacterium
TTTTCCAATGGGTTTTCTCAGCGGATAGGCTACCGCAGGTACACGAAATTGCTCGAAAGTCCCACCGGAAATCGAATCGGAGGCCGCTCGGATCCGCGGTCCTCGCCTGCAGATATCGGCCCAACGCTCCGCTCGTAGATCGTAACCTCTAGCGCCGGGCGTGAAGCCCAGCGGATCCATAGGCACTCTCTTTCTGGGCTCAGCGTAATCTATGGGGTAACCGTTCTAGTCGTTTGGGTGCATTCACCTTTTCCGCGATCTGACATATATCGGAAGCAGAGGAAAGTCACCCCGTGGAGTCTTCCCTCAAATTTCAGTAAGGAGGCGCTACATCATGGCCACAATAACCCCAGGCCCTTGTACGGACGATTGGTGCCCACCGGCGACGGAAATCGACTGTATTATGGTGGAAAAGGTCTATGCGTCGTGCTCGCAGACGGTTACCACATCCGAAGTCATCCACGACATGATGCTGCCCCCAGGATGCATCCCACCCGAGATGACCTCCGGCTCTTTGGCCTGCAACGTGGATTTAAGCGATTCTACGTGTTCTGTAGGGGCCATTGTCGCCAGCGGCACTGACTCCATTAACAACATCACCTACACCATTTCCGCGGTTGTCGACATCACCTGCGTGAATGGCGTCACCACCGCCCCCGTCACCCTCTACACCACCACGACGGTGCCTCTATATAATCCGGCCGGCACCACGCCAGCCTGTACGATCTTATCTGGCACCTGTAGTGCGGTCATTCTGCCAAACGGTCAATTATCTGTACAGGTGACTTTATGCCTGTTGCTTCAGACGATAGCCATGGTGCAACTCTTGGTTCCATCGTACGGCTATTGTTTCCCCTCAGACTGCCAGGTAGCGGCTATCGGCATCTGTCCACCCAGCACCCTCTTCCCACCACAATCGTAACCGCACTGCCTGAATGACGTCATTTCGAAGGCTCTTGGGCGGCTGCTCCCGTGTGCATGGCCACGGAACAGCCGCCCCAACCACCTTCGTCGGTGCTAACGCTAATCGCAATCTCACGGCTCCGCGACAGTCAAGCGATCATAGTACGCCACAGCCATCGCTTGATGGATGCCGCCAAGGCGACTCTTCATAATCTCCGGTAGCTCTAGCCATCCGAGATTTTTTCGCCATTGCAGATCGGTGCTTCATCCCGTGCGAGCGCGTGGTCCAAAGTGAACTCCCAAGAACTGAAGGCGTCTCCCGGCAGTTTTGTTGACATTCATGGTCCGGTTGACTTCTATCCGGCCTTAGTGGGTTCTAGCCTTGCCCATCTCCAGAGCCATGCTTCGCCGATCGGTTACCTTGGGTATCCTTGCCACCGCCTCGACCGAAAATCCATCTTGAGAATCCGGGCTTAGGCCTCGATCCTAAGCCCGGTAGCTAAGCCGTTGGTCAACAAAACTGGCGTGCCTGCGCTGACCGACAGCGGCACCGGCGCGGATACCGTTTGGGACCATTGAAACGTCCTTTCGGGCCAGAAATTCTTAAACTGCAAGTGCTCAACCACGAGGTGATAGGCGCCCTCGGCGTTCGCTGCTAACTCAAACAATCCTGAGATACGAATCCCATAGGCCATACAGTACACCTGCCGATGGTTTTCCTCGGGAAAGCGCACCGGATCGTAGACATCGGTCACATCGACGCCGTTGACCACCACCCGCACTGCGCTGTGGTCGTAACGATCGGCAAAATGAATGATGCGGTGGCTGCCTTCGGCAGTCAGGCTGATCTTTACCGCATCGTCCCAGGCCACGCCCAACACCTGAATGGTCCGGCTGTCTAGCCTTCCATCGGCGCGAAGCGTGTAGATGCCGATGCGAGCTTGGTCGGCGCTCAGTTGAAAGACCGCTTGGCCGTCCACAACCGACTCGATTAGGGGCTCCACCCGGTCCCGGCCAGTCGCAGGCGGCGTCAGCGTCACTGTGTTCGCATTGGAATATACCGTCAGCGTCCGAGGCATACCCGCTAAGAAATGCTCTGATTCGGTCCACAGGGTATGCTTGCCCGGTCTGGACCATGGCAGATATGCGGTATCAGGAAGATATCGATAGGCGTGATACGTATCCACGAACGGAAAGATATCTTTCGATAAACGGTAATCGCTGCCTCTAAGCGCGTGATTGGCAAAATCGATGATAATCGCAATATCGTGATCTTGAATAGCATGCGGACCGGAACGAACATTGAGGGCAATGGCCTCGTTCGCCCCTAAGAACTCGTAGACTTCATGGGCAGCCGTATAAGATAAGACCGTCGAGGGTGCCGACAACCAATCGAACGCGTCACCCGCAAAAATGAGCAAGGGCCGGGGAGCTACCAAAGCTAGGATACAGTGCGCGTCAAACGGCAACTGCGCTTCGCGATTTTCAAACTCTGCGATGCGAGAGGAAAACCAGTGCGATAGCCCTCCGGTCATATTGCGGATTTTTTCACTACGCCCCATGCCCTCCGGGAACGGATCGCCAGGGAAGGGATAAATACGTCCTTCCACATTGTAGCGAAAGCTCGATGCCCCCGCTTGACCGGTATCCACCGGAACCGAGACCGCCACTCGGCGGTCAAAAGCCGACGCTAGCAATGCGGCTTTTCCATAGCGAGACACCCCAGTCACGATGGTTTGTCGGGGATTGATCGCAGGATAGGCACCCAAGTCTAGGGCATCGATGATCCTGCTTACCCCCCACGCCCAAGCCATCAAGGCACCGGAGTCACTCAGCACCTCTCCTTGGCGGTAAGGAAACAAACTCGTATAGGCGCCACGACGGGTCGCATCGTCACTATAGATGGGGTGAGGCGGCATCTCGATCACCGCGTACCCGTTCTTGAGGAGTTCCGTACGCTGTGCGTCCGAGCCCAAAGCCCCAACGACAATGAGCACCGGATAGGGCACTGGAATTGGCGTGTCGACCCCTTGGCGAGGCACTGCCACTGCCACGCTGAAAGACGCTTCTCGACCATCTGCCCACACTGTCACCGTCAGTGTGGATTTTACGCCATCATTCTCGTTCACGCGATAGGACAAGGACTCAGGGCGCTGAACCCATCCGAACACATAATACTGTGCCAATACCGCCAATTCCTGACGACGCTTCTCCCAATCTTGTCGATTCTTCACGCACGAACCGTCGTAAAACTCAAACGGATTGGGCAGTACGGAAATCGTCTTTAACCTCTGTGCTTCAGGAAACGGCCAGGCGAACATAGCGGCACTGTCCATCCTATCAGCCTTACCCCCTGCATCAAAAATGTCCGATGGTTTCATGAACTTTACTCCCTTTAATGAGAAAACCCATTGGAAAATACTTCGACCTGTACGGTTGCTCAGTTTGGCAGCCTACCGGCACCTCGCCAAGGCATCAGGCCACCCCAATTCTCGGTTCGTATCCCAGCGATCTAGCCCATAATTGCGCAAAAAGGTCGTCGTGCTCGTCAATCGGGTCGATCCACTCGTCCCCTGATGTTTTTGGCGGTCTGCCACACAGCGACCGTTCGCCCCGGTTGCTGGAATTACACAATCCCAAGGCCTGACGTTACGCATCGCACGGAATGTCCTCGCGATGACGCTCCAGATAGTTGATGGTTTGATTAAGCCATTTCTGCCGTTTGATGCGCTCGGCACTCAGGAGCTGTAAATACGTGATCGCATCGTCCACTCGCCCCAGCCACAGGTAGCCGGTGAGGGGGTATAGCACCCACACACGCTACCTTATCACGCGACATCGCCCCCTGATACCGCAGTTTTCAAGACCGTTCATACAGATGCCGTTTCTACCCTTGAGGGGCATTCCAGTCCCGGAGACCCATCCGCCCTTTAATGATTTCAAAGAGGTCACTCCAGACCATTTGAGTATAGCGCCAGATAGCGGGAATGATTTGTTCGGAGAGGGTATCCGTAGGAAAAAAACCGGTTCGGGATTCCGAACCGAGTCCACCAGCAGCGCCCCGAGGATTTTTGCTAGCAAGTACGTCTGCGCGAGGTCCGGGTCGAATGCCCGTAACTGATCGCAATGCAGGAGACTTTTGATGCGTTTGAAGGCACATTTAATTTGCCCTCGCGGACGATGTCTTGTCTCAACGCTCAACGACCTTGCCAGAAAAGAGGTGTTTTTTATGGGATGGGGCATCGATTCTTCTTCCCCTCTTACCAATGAAGTTTCGTGCATTAAGGATTCGACCATTAACGGCAATCCAATTCTCTGGGTCGTTCGGTACTACAATGTGAACGATCCCTCGAAGAATTTGACCAAGAGCGAGGCCCAAGCGCTATCAAACGCAGGACTCGGTATCATTGCCAACTGGGAAAATGGGTATCCGACCAGTACGAGTTATTTTACGAACGCCCAAGGACAGGCTGACGGATTAGAAGCATTTAGTTACGCGGCAGATACTATTGGCCAACCAGGATATACCCCCGTGTACTTTTCAGTCGACTACAATGCCTACACGTCGGCAGACAAGACGGCGATCTTGGACTACTTCACGGGAGTCGCTCAAGGGTACGAACAGTATAAGACGAATCAAGCGTCTCAAGGGCTACCTGTAACCGAGTATTACATTGGGGTCTATGGCGGGTGCGAAGTATTAAGTGGGTGTAATGATGTTGGAGCCGCCACGTATTTTTGGCAAGCATACTCGCCAGGCTACGAGAACAGCACCACGCAATTTGCGAGTGATAATTTGTGGCAGAAATCGAGTGAATATCTGCTCTGCACGGTCTATGTGGACAACGACGAAGGATTTGGTAATCCGGGTAGTTTGGCCATTTAAGGGTTTCGAATTCACGTGGAAGAAGCGTGGAAGAAGCTTCGAGTGTCGAAGCTTCTTCCACGCTTTTTTGATACCCGGGAACCAATCCCCCGTCATCAGCGTTTAGATAGTTGGGGAGGTCCGTGGA
>JAKAAL010000449.1 GCA_021802375.1 Bacillota bacterium
CGTGCTGTCGGAAAATCGACTCCGGGGTCTACACGCTCCGCTTGGGGGCCGCCGTGCCCTCGGGAACCAGAACGGTGAGCATTTCCCCGGCGCAAGTGACCGTGACCTTGGATCAGATTGGTTCTCGTCGGTTTGCCGTCACCGTAGTCCCCAAGGGGAGCGTCGCGGCGAAATATGAAATTACCAAAATGATTCCCTCGGTGGAGGAAGCTTCCATATCCGGACCCATGCAAGATGTTAGCCAAGTGAAGCGAGTGGTGGCCTCGGTGCCCGTGAGCGGCCATACCGCCGACTTCGAGGACCAAAGTCTCTTGGTGGCGGAGAACGCGGCGGGAACTCCCGTGCCCCACATCGAGGTCAACCCTCCTATGGTGTCGGTGGCATCCTCAATTCGCAAGAAGCCTCCGCAGGTTTCCGTCGGGGTCATCGCGAGGGTGAGCGGACATCCGGCTAGTGGCTACGCGATTTCGTCGATTGTCGTGGATCCTACGCATTTGACCGTGACCGGGCCCTCTAGTGCCCTGCACAAGCTGTCATCGGTATATACATCGCCCGTCGACGTCACTGGGGTGACCGGCCCCGTTAGCGGGGCGCTGCCGGTGCAATTGCCATCGGGGATTTCTCCCGTCTCGGGAAGCAATTTAGTGGAGGTTACCGTGAATGTGGGGCCCAAGGCGCCTTGACCTGAGACAGTGACCAAAAATGTGAAAGACCCTATAATAGCAAGTATCTTTGACTTCTTGATGCTAGGAGGCTAATGCATGGCATTGTTTGGCACCGACGGCGTCCGGGGCGTCGCCAACCAGGAGTTGTCGGCGGAAATGGCGTTGGCCGTCGGCAAGGCTGCGGGCCGGGTGCTTGGCCCAGGTAGTCAAGCCTTGATTGGGCGCGATACCCGGGTGTCAAGCGGCATGTTAGAAGCGTCCGTGGCGTCGGGCTTGACGGCCATGGGAGTGAGGGTATGGATGTGCGGTGTGGTGCCTACGCCAGCCCTCGCCTACCTGATCAAAGCCATGGGCGCCGACGCGGGCGTGATGATTTCGGCGTCGCACAACCCTCCCGAATATAACGGGATCAAGCTCCTCGACGACTTAGGTCGCAAGTGGGATCCGGCGCGCGAAGGTGCGGTGGAGGAGATCATGGCGACGTCGGCGAGCTTGATGAGCCTGCCCAGGCAGATCGGGGCCATTCATCATGTGGAGAATGAAGCCGTGCACCGCTACCGTCGTTACTTAAGCGAAGTGTTTTGGGGACTTACGGACCCGCTACACGTGGTAGTGGATTTAGCCCACGGTGCCGCGATTAGTACGGCGGTGCCCGTCTTGGAACATCTAGGGGTCAAGGTGACGGCCCTTCATGGGGAACCCCTGGGTGAGCTTATCAATCAGCGCTGTGGCGCAACCCATCCGGCGTTATTGCAGCGAACCGTGGTGAAGCTTAAGGCGGACTTAGGCATGGCCTTTGATGGTGATGCCGATCGCTTGATCGCTGTGGATGAGACGGGTGAGGTCGTGGACGGTGACGGCATCTTGTATGCCTTGGCCAGGGAGTTGCAGCAACAGGAGAGGTTGGCCCATAACGTAGTCGTCGCCACGATAATGTCGAACTTGGGCCTGGAGCGGGCACTCGAACGGGAAGGCATTGAATTGCTCAGAACTCCCGTCGGCGACCGCTTTGTGGCGCAAGCTATGCGCGAAGGTGGCGCGGTGCTGGGCGGAGAGCAGTCTGGACATATCATTGTGCAGCAGTGGGCGGAGACCGGTGATGGCCTCTTGACGGGGCTTTGCTTGCTGGAAGTGATGCATCGCCGTCGAGCCTCGCTTTCTGAACTGGTGCGCCCGATTGAACGTTATCCCCAGATATTGAAAAATGTACCGCTGGTGGCTCCGCTGTCTGGTGCGTGGGAGGAGTTGCCGGGACTCTTGGACGTGGTCGAGCAAGCCGAGCAGGATTTGGGGCATGAGGGCCGTGTCTTGATTCGCCCGTCAGGCACCGAACCCCTGCTCCGAATTATGATTGAAGGCCGTTCGCATGACCAGGCCGAAGCGTGGATCGATAGGCTGGTGGCCGCGGTAGAATCGGCTCTGGACGCGTCGCAAGCCTCGGTGTAAGCGCAACTTTTCGTCAAGGTCTGCGTATGGATGTGCCAAAAGGGGGATCGACCATGTGCGGCATTGTTGGTTATATCGGCGATCAAGATGCGTTGCCCATCTTAATGAGGGGGCTCAAGCGCTTGGAATATCGGGGATATGACTCCGCTGGCGTGGCCTTGATAGCTTCAGGGCAGGTGGCGACGGCGAAGTCTCCGGGCAAAGTGGCGATGCTGGAGACGCGTTTGGATCTACTGCCTGCTGGGTCCCCCTGTGGCATAGCCCATACCCGTTGGGCGACGCACGGGGCGCCCACGGATGAGAACGCCCACCCGCACGTCGACTGCAGGGGCAAGATTGCCGTCGTGCATAACGGCATCGTGGAAAACTACGTAGAGCTTCGAGCGGAATTGGCCGCCAAGGGCCATCGCTTTGTCTCTGAGACCGATAGCGAAGTCATTCCGCATCTGTTAGAGGAGTATGGCGCCACGGACGACTTGCTATCCGCCGCGCGTCAAACGGAAACACGGCTGGACGGAGCCTATGCGTTTCTGGCCGTCGTTGCCGACCGGCCCGACGTGGTCGTGGCGGTGCGACGGGCGAGTCCTTTAATCATTGGTCTGGCCCATCGAGCCAACTATATTGCCTCAGATTTCAGCGCTTTTTTGGATGCAACCAATCGGGCGCTGGTGCTGGAAAACGGGGACATGGCGGCAGTCACCGCCGATGATGTGACCATTTTTGATAGCACGGGCGCCGAAATTGAGCGAGAACCGATGACGGTTAATTGGGATGTGCGCCAAGCCGAACGAGGTGGCTACTCCCACTTTATGCTGAAGGAAATCATGGAACAGCCAGAAGCCTGGGCCGATTGCCTGTTAGGCCGGATTCAAAATCAGTCCATTGAAGTCGAGGCGATGGGGCTTCGCACGTCCGAACTCACGCGCTGGCAAAGGGTCCAAATTGTGGCAGCGGGCACGGCCTATCATGCCGGTCTGGTAGGTAAGGTCCTTTTGGAAAACTTGGCGGGCATCCCCGTGGACGTGGATGTGGCCTCAGAATTTCGCTATCGACGCCCGCTTTTGACGCCCGACACTTTGGTGTTGGCCGTCTCTCAGTCAGGGGAAACGGCCGATACCTTAGCCTCTTTGCACCTCGCCCGGGAACGGGGGGTTTATACCTACGCCATCACGAACTCGGTGGGGTCGACGCTGGCGCGCGACGCCGATGCGGCCGGCTATACGTATGCAGGTCCTGAAATTGCCGTGGCATCAACCAAGGCGTATACCACTCAAATCCTCATGATCAGCCTGTTAGCACTCGCCCTGGCCCAAGCGAGAAATCGTGCGAGACCAGACTTGGTGGCTCAACTGGGGCTCTTGCCGGCGCTGGGTGAAGCGTGGTTGGCTCAGTCGGACAGCGTGCGCGATTACTCGGAACTTTTAGCAGCCTCCAACCAAATGTTTTACATTGGACGCGGAATGGATTATGCCTTGGCGATGGAAGGCCAACTCAAAATGAAAGAGATTAGCTACATTCATGCGGAAGCGTATCCTGCCGGCGAGATGAAACACGGTACTCTCGCCCTGATTACGGAAGACGTTCCGGTAGTCGCGGTCTCGACGCAACCCGATTTAGCGGTCAAACTGCGTTCTAATGTGGAAGAGGTGAAGGCCCGGGGTGCCAAGGTGTTTGCCGTCATCGATCAGTCGCAGCGTAGTGCTTGGGGCCAAGATGCCATGGCGGAGGTGCATCCTCCTTCGCCTTGGTTGTCGCCCGTCTTGGCCGCCATGCCGCTTCAGTTGCTGGCCTACTGGACGGCGGTTGCTCGCGGCGAAGACGTTGATAAGCCAAGGAACCTGGCCAAGAGTGTTACCGTGGAGTAAATCATGATGGGCGGATGGCGGTGTTTGTTGATAGAAAAAAATTAGCTAGACTCGAAAATAATTATCTAGACTGAGAAAAAATTACCTAGACTGTGATGGGAGATCGTGGTACAGTTGGAGCAAGAGAGAACGCTTGGTCCAACTGGGTTTTTTTGTTGGTTAGTTAAAAGGAGGCCTCCAATGGCCAAACGCAAACGAGAAAACACCCCTGACATCATTGAACGGCGAATTAGAGAAGGACGGGGCACCGGACGGGGCGGTGATTATAAGCCGTGGCTTTTGGTACAAGATGTTCCGTCCCAAGGATTAGCCAGTCGTGTGAAGGGTGTGAAGACTGGCCGCGTCCACCATCTGTTCAGTCAACTGGAATATCGGAGTTTTTTGATTCTGGACTGGTCGGAGCGGACTACGGATATTCGCGAACAGTTTCCGCTGTTGCCGCTCGAAGAAACCTTGGCTTTGGCAGAATCTTTGGGGATCAAGCATCCGCGTGATCCCAAAACCCAAATTCCTATAGTGCTTACCTCCGACTTTCTCATTACCGTCCAACAGGGTGAGGAAACTCGAGAACAAGTCCTCAGTATCAAGCCATCGGACCAGCTCTCTCGACCACGGGTGTTGGAAAAGCTCGAGTTGGAACGCCAATATTGGACCAAGCGTCAGGTGCCTTGGCATATTGTCACGGAACAGGATATTCCCAGGAGCTTGGCTGATAATCTGGAGTGGCTCCAGCCATACCGGTTTTCTGACGCCCTGTCACCGTTAGCATCGGCCGATATCCAACGTATTCGCGTGGTATTGGAACAGGTGTTGCCAAAGCCGCAACCGCTGTCCGATGTTGTACGGGCTGTCGATGATCGGCTGGGATTGGATCCGGGAACGAGTTTGTCCGTTGCCCGCCATTTGTTGGCGACGCGTGCGTGGCGAACAAATTGG
>JAKAAL010000450.1 GCA_021802375.1 Bacillota bacterium
CGGGTGGGCCGCGACGCTCGCGATGGCCACATGAATCGTCCTCAACTCATCTCCAATATGCACTGACATAGCCTATCATAGCATGAAAATCGGTCGGATTGGTAATCAGGCCCCGAGACTGCCCGTCAAGGCTGGGGGCCGTTGGACTTCGGCCCTAGGGACAAACAGGAGCCCTTTCGAACTCAATTGAGGGTCCGAAAGGGGATGGGGCCATCAAAAATGAGGACTCACTGACGCACCTTTTGCCCTGATGCTTTTGTCCTCATACCCTAGACCTCGGCCGATGCGACTGTAAGCCGGGGGCAACCGCCCCATGAAAAAGGGCCAAATCTCCGAGTAGCCGGTTCAGCCGGGTGAACGAAGGCTTAGGACGATACCAAAGAGATTTAAGGTGGCCCCCTCGGTCAGCACGCCGACAGGCTGCGCGGGGTTGTTTAACCCGTTCCAATTGTCGCCGTAGATTCCATCGGGACTGCGATCGTAGCGATAGGCCGTCTGGGCTTGTGCTAGGATCACCTGCCGATAGACGGGATTAGGGTCAAAGTGATAAAGCATTGCCAGGCCTTCGACCAACATGACATTAAAGGCTGCGCTGGATCCCACGGCATCGTCCTGCATCTGCTGATTCAAGGGGTCGATGAACACGGTCAGCGCAGCATCAGCTAAATTTTCAGCACGCAGCAAGTCTTCTTTGCGATGGGTCAGACGATACCATAAGACGTCGGCTTGGAGCATGATTCCGGTGTCCGAGGGCAAGGGTACCCCCTTAACCTGGCCCTTGGCATCCATGCTGTCCCAATAGATTCCATTGGGTCCTTGAAAATAGGTGGTGTCCCAAGTTTCGATGCGCTGCGCCCAACTTAAGTAGTCGTGCTCCCCGGTGGCTAAATAGAGTCTTAGGGCTAGGGTTAAAAAGGCACCGGTGGCAGTTTGAGTGCGGACTTTATGAGCAATATCAAAATACTCTCCACCTGGGGGAAGGGCGCGATGATTCCACCCGCTGGTCAAGAAGGTAAAGGTGACCTCGGCTTGGGTGAGATCTTGGCGTCGACCCGTCATTTGATAGAGATTCATCAGGTCAAGACCCGTCCAACCATCATCATCGTAGTAGGGGGCGGTGCCGTCTTGGCTGGCAAGATAGGGAATATAAGCGGGCGGAGTGAGTTTAGGGTTGAAGTAGGCTTGCAGTCCTGAAAAGAGTTTAGGTAGCCATGGCCACTCACGAGAATCGGTGCGAGCCAACGACTCAATCCCAGCCAGTGTTTGACTGAAGGGCCAAAGGTAGCTGACGCGATGCGAGGGGCGATTTTGCTCACGAAAAAGGTGAGTCTGGGGGATGTAGTAGTCCCTGCGCAAGGTGGCTAGGAGGGACTGGGATATCGCCTGGTCGGAGCCCATCGTGGGCAGGGTCACGTTGAGGCGGTAATCCAACCAATTCATCAAGGTGGAAAACACGCTAAGTTGATCTTGTTCAGGACTGGCGACCGGGAGCGTGGTGACGATGATGCGCCCTTTTCCTAAACGGGTGCCTTCGATTACAGGAAGCCAACTTTTGGCAATTCTAGCCCGGGCTAGCACCTGAAGACGCGCATTTGGGAGCTGATAAAAGGCGGGTGACACGGCAATTGGACGCGGATGCGCCAGCCAAGCGAGACTGCCCGAGCCGGTCAGGGCGTTGGCTAGGGTCAGAGCAGTCATCGGCGCCTTGGCCTGCTTGAGCGGGAATTTTAACGACGGGGTCAGGGAAATTCCGGAGGTCTCGCCCAGTGCTAACAATCGCCCTCCGTGGTTAACAAAATCTGCGATTTTCCCCATCGCCGATCCGACCGCTGGCTTGAAACCACTGTCTCGGGTTAACGTGCCTGCCGGCAGCACGAGCACTTGAAAGCGAGACAAATTCGGCCACAGATCGCTCAACGGGTAAAATACCCCGGCCTGATCAGGCTTGACCCAAAACAGTTGTACGGAAAATCCCAGCCGAGTCAAAACATACGCCGGATTGAGATCTAAGCCGACTTCCGGCGAGTCTGAAGTAATCGCATCGGCCTCGGCTGCCGTTAATGTACTGGGGACCAAGACCGCGACCCGTGGTGAAGACTGAGGGTTCATGGAGATCGTCGGATCGATGAGTCCCGCCGGCTGATACGACGCCAAGACATTTCCTGATGGGCTGCGCCAAGTCACCTTGGTGCCCGAAGCGGCGAGGATATGGTCTTTCAATAAAATGTTGGTGGCGATGAGAAACTGGGCGGTCACGCCTGCCCGCGATGGCCCGGGCCCCCGGCTGTAGGTGCCGGTTTCCGGCCCGACCGACGGATGTCCGCTGAGGCCAAAGCCCCCATCCGGGTTTTGCAAAAAAAGTCCCGCATTATATTGACTCAGTGCAGTCGCTTTGAGTCCGGTATTGGCGGCCGCGACCACCAAGTTGAAGGTCGGGCTGGCCTCAACCCAATCCATGCCAGAGAGATACCCAGATCCGGCTTTGGCACCAAATCCGGGATAAGCGAAGCCTAAGGTAAACAACGAAGCGACCTGCCTTTGACCACCGGTCACGCTGGGATTGAGCCCCATTAACGGGGCGGCGATTAAGTCGCTGGTGGTAGACACTTCAATCCCATTGTCCGAGTTTAACGCATGGCTGGCGGCGTTTCCTGCCTGGAGCCAGGCTCTGGCGTTAGGCCAGCCAAGGCGCGTGCCCACAGTGCCCGCAATGATGAGCGCTCGAGCCGCTGCCGCATCGCCCAGCGCCGGGATTGCGGGGCTCGAGAGGCTGGATCGGAGCCCCCCTTGCGGTGTCGCCAGTTTTAGCAAAAAACTACTGGCGCGTGCAATGGCGGGTTCTTCTGCGGAAAAATCCTGGGGCGTGGACAAGTAGGCGGATTGTTCTAACCCCAACAAAGCATAGGCGGTGTCGGTGAGATCGGAAGGGGTGCCATGATAACGGCCGAAGCCACCGTCTCGGTTTTGTTGGGCCCAAAGCCAATGCGCGACCATTGTGGATGTTCCGGATGCTTGGTTCAGCGCTAAGGCGCTCAGGACTTCGCCGGTCACCGCAAGAGTTGCTGGATTGTTGGGCGAATTCATGACGCGGCCATTTTGGGTGACGGCTTTTTTTACATAGGCTAGGGCTTGGTAATAAGCGCGTTGATAGCGGACGGGATTGGAGGTCAGGAGTTGAAGGCTGGTGTTTTCTGGTCCAAAAGCCGCCATGGCCATAGGAAGTGCCTGAGGAGTCTTCGCTTGGACCTCCGCCGGCACCGACCAGCTGCTTACTAGCACGAGTCCTATTCCAGCCCAACCAATGTGCATGAGACCCCTCCGATTCTAAAAATCGAGCGATGCGCGTATAGCCGCCGATACGGGGGCAAAAACGAAGCCCACCGACGAGGAGACGGGTTCCAGGAAGACTGCGCTTTGCCCGAAGATTTTTTCCCGCAATCATTTCATATCATAGCCTAAAAGTTGATCCAAATTAGGAAAGGTTTCAGGCGGACCATGAGCGCAGCCATCGGGTGCACCGTCAAGATGACCCCGTCGATGCAGGGATGGCATAAGGATCCACCCTTTCATGAATGGACAATGATGGACATATCAGTACAGGAGGAGACTAGCCTCGGGGGCGATGACCATGCTGCAGATAGGTTGGGGTGTATTGGCCAAAGTGGGACGCGTAAGCCTGCCTCCTTTATTCTTGGCCTTTGGTGTCACCGCCGGAGGAGGCATCTTAGGTGCCTTTGGCCAATGGTTGGTGGGCCAATCCGGAGCAGATGCCGGTCAAATGGCATTTCGTATTCGGATTTGGGCAGTGGCGATCGCCATTGGCGGCACCATGACTGCATTCGAGCACTTGGAACGAGGTCTCAGTCAAGGAGCGCTGCCACAAATCGTCAAGGACCTCCTCATTCTGTCGTCTGCGTACGCTGGCGCTCAAGTCGCCTATTGGGGTCTTCGAGGCATGGTGCTTTGATATCGAGGGACGCATTTCATGAAGCCTATTAGATCGAAGACGACGGTTGCGGTGGCCTGGCTGGTGGCCGGCGCCTTGCTTGGGGCTAGCATGGTGGAGACCGTCACCAGTGGCCAACGCACCCGTCTGATTGCAGAAAACGAGCGTTGGCGGACCGAGGCGAAACACTGGCAAGGGCAATGGGCCCAATTGCGGGACCAGGTGGACCGAGCTAATCGCGCGGCAGCACGGCACCTGGTCGTGGAGTCGATCATGATCTCGGTGTTGCATTCTCCGGTGGCAGTAGAGGCCGTTCGCGGAACCCTCGATCCCCTGACTTCCGTGCTTTTGGGAATGCCTCTGGCTGGGGCCAAGGTGGACGTGCTCTACGAGATGTTTGAAGGCCGAGTGCTTTTGATTCGCACAAAACTGTATCGAGTTCACGTCTTGGCCTTCTTACTCGCGACTGAAAGCCAACTCTTGGTGCAGTTGACGCCGTTGGGTTAGGCTCCATGGCGACCTTGTCGATCATGCTCAAGCGCCCATAAAATACCGTCTTCCACCGGCTCTAAGTTGGGGTTTGAGGTGACATAGTCGGCCTGTGCTTTGGCTTCGCTCACCCCAGTGGCCACAGCCACGGACAGGCCCGCCCAGTTGAGCATGAGGACGTCGTTGGAGCCATCGCCGATGGCCAATACGTCTTCGCGACGAAGACCAAGCTGACTCGTAACCGCGGCCAGACCTTCCACCTTGTCGACGCCGGGGGCGCAAATATTGGCTTCCTGGATGTGGCCATGAGGAAATACGGACAACTCATAGCCGGGGCCCGTTCTCCCAAAGCGGTGGAGGAACCAGGTGATCTCTTGGGTGCCGTAGAAGAATATTTCTATCGGTTCCATCGGCAGATGTTTAGCCAATTGGTCGACCCATTGATCTTCCGGACTTCGCCGGTCACC
>JAKAAL010000451.1 GCA_021802375.1 Bacillota bacterium
CCGGCATCATCCGGGTATCGTGCATCTTTATCTCTGCCTATTATACCCGATTTTGATACACCGGACAAATTTCTGAACACCAAAGGAGCTTCGCCCATGCCGGCATCTGCCTGACGGTTTCCATCTGGTGGCCGCTTTCCTGTGCGCGTTGCTCCTCGTCGAAGCGGCATTCGGCCTAGATCGCTAGAGACTATTTGATACTCTACAAAGTCTGTGACAAAACGAGAAGGGTGAGTGGCATGAAGACACAGAGTATGGCCATCATTGGGCAACTGACGCCACACGATATTCGTGTACTGAGTCAAGCAGCAGCGCAAAGCGGAACATGGCTGACGTGTCTGCCAATAAGGACAAAAACCCAAACACCTCTTTTGATTATCAAGACAGACGGCTTTTCCAAAAGTGAACGCCATTAACATTTCCGCGCTCTGTTGGCCAATACCTGTCCGTTGCTATGCTGGAAGCGGTAAAGAACGCCACATAATTATATGGGTCTGGCTTATCGGGCTACGCGGGAATTTCCGAGTTGCACACTGTCTCCCATTCACTACTCCGGAACGATCTCACAAGCCGAGAATACAGAGTGCTTCCAACTTTCTGGTTGTTGGTCGAAGTAATCTGTGTCTCGGCGTTTTTTATGTGGGTGGCTAGCTCACACTGAGGTTTAAAAGCTAAACCTAATCGACTTTCTGTTTTGAAGGAGGCTATGTTATGCGTTTCGTGATTTCGATTGTTCATGTGGATCGGACACCCGATAGTGAGGAGCGGGATTGGCTGGCTACGGCCCTGTGGGTGGATGAAGTCAGTAATCTCACCGGTCAGTGGATGGTGGGTCCAGGATTCGATCCTGCCGTATTGGTCGCCGCGTTGTCGGATATTCTGCAGGACGTCTCTTGGCCTTGGCTGTGGCTTCCCGAGCAGCACACGCATCAACCGCGTGTCGAAGTGGCAGCGTCCTCGCCGGACGTGATGCGTGCCTTAAAAACTTGGGCGCATTCGCGTGGATGGGCCATCCAAGCGGTGTCCTAAACAAGTGCGAACGGGCGTTTATACTCTGTTTTTTTGTCATTAATGTTTGGATTGACACTCAGTCGGAAAAACCCGTGCCTTACGCACTAAGGAGATTGATTCTTCATGAAATTAGACAATACTCTTTCCCCTCGTTCTGTTATTAGCGAATTATGGCTGACTGTTGTTGGATTCAGTGGGCTCAGCACAGTATTTTGGCAGTGGGGTGTGGCCTTAGGACGATATTGGGGTTGGTGGTCTTGGAATCCTCCATGGACAACATTAGCGGCTGTAATCAGTCTTGTGGTGAGTGCTTTGGCTATAATTCTGTCAGAATTAACTTACAACGGCTGGGTACCAATTCGTGTTGAGCAGATTCAAAAAAAGAAGAATATCAAGTAGGAACGACACTTTCCCCATAGAATACATTCTATGAGGAGGCATCATCGATGGCAGAAATAACCTTTATGTTGGAAGCAGTTTGAGGTACCTTTGTGTTTTTGGGAATCAATAAGCTGAAAGATCGCATTGTATTACGAGAACCACCTGGTCCCCAATTGTCTGAATCGCCGCCAACACCTGGCATTTTGTTAAAATCATGGCCACAAAGCACGGTGCAATGGGAAGAAAAACCGAATATCGCTCATTTCAATCCTCTATCCCGCCGCATTAGCTTAAGTATTAGTTGGCGTCAAGATACATCATGGGTTTCCGCTCACACTATTGCGCATGAACGTTGTCATGCCAAGCAACCGGGTTATTGGACCTGGTGGGCCAGTTGGGCGATGGTTATTTCACTTATTTGGGGTCTCATTAGTGGAATTATGGCCACGATGTGGCCACCTGCAATAGAATGGGGCGCTTTAGCGCAATGGATGTGGGATTTTAGCATTCGACAACGACTCGAGTGGCGTGCTGACGAATGTGCAGCTGCACTATTAATCAATCATTTAACCATTCCTGCTAATCGCAACACGTTATCACAGTGGATACGAGTCATTAGTCACCGGCGTCGAATAATATGGGCTCTTGAAGGCGTAGGCCGAAGCGGATTAACCGTAGTTATTGCCACGCTTATTGTTTACGCTATGACACATCTTTTGGTATTGGGTACGCGATGAAATGGCTCAGAGTCTTCAGCCGGTCGCATACTTTTATGTGTTGGGCGTATTTGGCACCTAGACGTATTGGGAACAGATGCCCGCAGGATCTAAATATTTTTCGAATGTCTCACAAGCCACCTCCCCCCAATCCAAAGGTGCCTGCACTTATGGCACGTATTGGTGGTACGGATCGTCAGGATTTGCTTATATTAATGGCGGCGGTCCCCAAAATGCTGCCAACAGCTATTCCAATGTGTATGTGCCTTGTTTTCGACGGACAGTCTAGGAGGGAAAAACGATGTGCGAAACCGTCGAAGAAGTTCGCCAAAAAATGTTGACGGCTTGGGATGGCATCTATAGTCTGCATGCTCGCGCTCGTAAAAAAGTCTATCGCGTGAACGCCTCGGGGCGTAGTATCCCCCAATTTGTCGAACCTGATGATCTATCTATCGTCCCCTATCATTACGAAGCCTGGTGGCAAGATCCTGATAGCTGGCGGCATGACTGTGAGCTTCCGTCTCATCCCGTCACCTTACCACACCAGCAAATCTCGTACATTGCGATCGGAGATACTTGGCGAGTCAAAGAAGAGGGAGTTGTCCAAAAAAGTGGCACGGTGGTTGAGTCACAACAAACAGATCTTACTCGAGGCGATAGCCTCTGGTTTGGGCGGCCCTATTTATCCGCCAGCGATAATCGATTTTTATGGGCCTGGCTCAACCCCCAATTGTGGGCCGCCAGCCTGAACCTGATCGTCACAGATCAGGTGGATCCCCTGCCGGATGACGTTTTTCACGATCCGAACATTGTGCATGTGGTATGTGGGTGGTGGAATGCCGGAAGCGCGCCGTCGATGGCCGATCAGCAACAATGGGATTTAACCAGCTTAGACCGGGACCCCGAAATTCTGGATTATACAAATTTCTATCAATTATGGGTCGATATGCGCACCGGTTTTTGTCGCCGTATTACGGGAGAAGGCGCTAATGGTCGCGCCTGGGATATTTTGCTGGATGAATTGACGATCAATGAGCCGGGCGGTATTGCCCGAGAGGTGTTTCACCCATGACCTCGAACCAGAAAAATAATGGGATTGTTTTCCGGCGATTGATCATCGCAACGATTATGGTCGGCAGTTTCACGAGCGGATGCGGTGGGGTCGAAGCGACTCCGCCTTCCACCGCTGTTTCTATGGTTACACCAAAAAAACGGTGTTCCGATCTGCGTCCCCCCTTACAGAGAATTGCCCCCCAGCGCCAAACTTTGCCACTTATTGCGTGGCAGTGGGCAGGTGCGAACGGATTAAGCCATCATCAAGCGGTTCATGGTGCGATGCCATGGCATCAAGTAACTTTCTCGACGACTGCCCCGATTGTACTGCAGTGGCTTGCACAGAGTGCTCCCAATACCGCATCCAATACCATGCCAGTGTTCTTGCGACAAAGCGAATACCAAAAATAGTAGTTAGAAAAATTGAAGGGAGCGCAAACGCATGCCACAATTCCATCAAAGTTTTCATGAACAAAAGGCCTCCGGGTTTATTTGGTTGATGGTGTTAATGATTTCCGGGACATTCGGTATAGTCGCTTATATTGTCGGGCCCTGGTTCCGCAGTCAATCGGTGGGACCTCTTGGCGAAGCGTTTCTGCTTACGGTTTTAGGCGAGATGCCCGTTTTTCTGATAATCGCAGAGAAAACAGCCCGGACGAATCCTTCTGAACAGTACCCCCGCTTAATCGTCCCACGCCCCGAGTGGCCTTTTACTGCAGCGGCCCTGACCGATTTGGCTGAGGCGGTGCTTGTTCTGGGCCTGCTGTTTGGCAGTGCGTATGGCGGAAGCCTATTCCATAATTGATGATTTTTTGTGGCTTGCGGCCCGAATTCATCTTGCCATTCATCCGGCTGCACCAAAACTTGACGGATTTAACAAAGAGGTCACCTCTCATAAATAAAGTTTTTACTAAAAGCATTGAAGATTTTTTCACCCTTTGCATGATTAGTGTGATAAGTATGTAGAGCCTACGTGACTCTAACAAAAATGACCTGATTTTGTTTATGTTATCAACTATTCGCTATAAAATACGCTATTCCTTTTGCGAGGCAATGATTTTTTACACTGATCCCGGTGAGATATCTGGATGGCCATACTGCTTCTATCACCAACTTATGTGTGAAAGTGATCTCCAATTGCTCATTTGAGCGTCTTTCGATGTTTTGCACGGTATCCCACAATTTGCGCCTCTGTATCCCTGGTCTATCACGTGGGTTTTCGCGGCGTCCACTTATGCTTAAACGCATTGACTTAACGACCTAAGATCCGCAATTAGGCCGGCGGGATCATGAGCAAGACGGAACAAGCAGCAAAGTTCGAGATGTTCGGAAGAAAAAGGAGAATGGTTATGGCTATTCTGATGATTATCGGAGGGCTGCTCTGTCTGGCTGTGGCAATATTTTTGGGCGGGATTATCATGTGGCAGGCACATCTCTTAGCGTGTGGCCGGTGGCCGTCTCATATTTTGCTGGGCATTATGGGGTTGGCTTTAATTTTTTTCTTCTTGAGTGTAACCTTGTTGCATCAGGCGGGATGGTTGCCGGCGGTTCATTATCCCTCGTCGCCTTCTCGGTGTTCGGGATAACCGCGTTCACACTCTCACGATAAATCCCGCTCTGGTTGGCGGGTAGACGAATGCTCAGCATGCTATGAGGAGGAGGATGTTTATGCGCACGCTCATTCCACTCCCCGAAAAACACTGACCGTCCAGCCCCGCG
>JAKAAL010000452.1 GCA_021802375.1 Bacillota bacterium
GCAGTTGACTGCTTATCCCAATGGCATGGCGCAATTTCTGCAGAAGTTGCCAATGTTCCGATGATGGGTCCAGATATCCCATCAGCGAGACAAAATCGCTGCTCTGAGCGTTGGTCAATAACGCTGTCATGGCACCCCTGAGACTTTTTTCTGCTACCTCGACACCGTGGTACGATACCACTGCGCCGTGATCCTGAAATCCTTCGCTGGTATCAGGAAGCCGTCCTTGAGATTGATATTGTGCTAGTACCTTCTTGGTGTTTTCTTTGCTTTCCTGTACATTGGGTTGGTCAAACGCGTCAATGCCCAAAATGCTGCCGGCAATCGCCGTGGCGAATTCCCAACGAAAGAGTTCGCCGCCCAGTTGCATGGTATCGGGTAATGGCAGCAGCAAGACCGGATGTCCCAGTTCCCGCAGGCCATCCCAAATTTTTTCCAACTCTGGATCGCGATGTTCTTGGGACAAATATCCCACGAATAGGCGATCGCGTGAGTATTGGTTCACGGCCAATAAGGGTTCGTGGGCGATAGGGACGATTCCGGTGCCCTCTTTCCCGGTGGATTCAGCCAATAGTTGTTCGATCCAGTCACCTAGCTGGCCTACCGCTCCAGGAATCATGATGGTCACCTTGTTGCGGCCCGATTTTGCCAGGGACCCCATCACTGCCCCCAAGTAGGCGCCGGGATTTGTCACCGGATCTTGCATCTGGCATGCTTCCATCATGTCTTGGCTGCGTTCAAGCAGGGCAACGGTGTCAACGCCCGACAACGTAGCAGGGACCATGCCGAACCAGGAGAGTGCGGAGTAGCGGCCGCCGATGTCGGCGGGATTTAAAAACACTTCTCGGAATTTTCGATCGCGTGCTTCCTGCGCGAGAACCGTGCCGGGGTCGGTGATGGCTACGAAGTGGGGACCCGGGTCTATCCGATGGGTTTTTACCTGCTCCCAGAAATAACGGTAAAAGGTATTGGGCTCGGTGGTAGTGCCGGATTTGCTGGCAACCAAAAACAGGGTATTGGCAAGTGGCAGAGAGCGACTTAACGCTTCCACCGCAACGGGGTGGGTGGTGTCCAAGATCTGTAGCTTGAGTCCCGGTGCAGAAGGAAATGCATGAGCAATAACGTCGGAAATGAGGCTGCTGCCGCCCATTCCTAATACCACGGCATGGGTATATCCTTCTGTCAGCAACGTTTTGCGCAGATCTACCAGTCGCGGCAAGTCGGATTTAACAGCATTGGCTACGTCAAGCCATCCCAATGCATTTTGGATAATGTTTTGGTGCTCGGGTTCGGGTTTCCATAGCGATGCGTCGTGTTGCCAAACACGATCCACTGCGTTTTCTTGTTCTAATTGGGTTAATACGTCCTGGGCGACCGTGGGCAAGGGATCTAGCCGGCCGGGATTTTGATGCAGCATAAGACGGGCGCGCTTGCGCGCCAATCCCCGGTAGAGAGTAATGAAAGACTGCTCAAAACTCGCCACGCCTTCTTCCAGCAGTTGACGGGTCACGGCCTGCATAGAAATCCCCTGGGTTTCTAGATTAGCAATCAGCCGGGCTTCGGTGGCAAAATCTTGATCTACAGTGCGCTTAGGTTTGGCGTGGTCTAATACCGCGCTCACGGTTTGTGGCGGTAAGGTATTTACCGTATCAGGCCCTATCAATGAGTCGACATACAGGAGATCTGGGTAACTGGGATTTTTGGTGCTGGTGGAAGCCCAAAGGGGGGCGTTGGACAAAGGCGCCAGCGGCCTTTAGACGTTGAAATCTTGGCGCCTCAAAGCGCTCGAGAAACAATTTGTACGCCAATTTTGCATTGGCAATGGCTGCTTTTCCTGCCAATTTTTGGGGCAAATGGCGCTGTTCGATTAATTTATCGACCAACGTATCTAGTCGACTGACAAAGAAACTGGCCACGGACGCGATGCGTTCCACTGGCTGATTGTCCGCCAACCTATCTTCCAATCCCGACATGTAGGCATCAATAACCTGTGCGTAAGCATCTAAGCTGAAAATTAACGTGACATTAATATTGATGCCATCGTGAATCAACTGTCGAATGGCAGGGATACCTTCTGGAGTGGCTGGTACCTTAATCATCACATTGGGTCTCCCCAATGTGTAAAACAATCGGCGGGCTTCTTTGACGGTGGATTCAGTATCCGCAGCCAAGGTCGGCGGAACTTCGATGCTGATGTAGCCGTCAACGGCTTGGGTGCGATCATATACGGGGCGCAGCAAGTCGGCACCTCGGGCAATGTCGTCCATTGTGAGGGCATCATAAATTTCGTCTATAGTGCGATTCTCGTATACAAGTTTGCTAATTGCCGCATCATAATCCGAGGAGCCGTTAATGGCTTTTTCAAAGATTGTGGGATTGGATGTGACTCCGCTTATGCCTTGACTAATGAGCTCGCCCAACTCGCCGGATTCAATAAGTCCACGACGGATGTTGTCGTACCATATGCTTTGGCCTAACTGGTTGATGTCCGTAATGAAATTGCCCATAGTCAATCCTCCCGGGTTTTTAAGATTGTGTGGCTAACAGACGTCGGGCCACACTAAGTACATGATCGACGGTGAAACCGAAGAATTTCATCAAATCTTCGATGGAGCCTGAGGCGCCAAAGGTGTCTAAGCCGATAACGGCGCCCGCAGCGCCGACATAACGGTCCCAGCCGAAGCTGGTGGCGGCTTCAACGGCTAGTCGCCGATGAACATGAGGTGGCAGGACTTGGTCTTGGTAACTTTGTGGCTGTTCGGCAAACAGTTCCCAACAAGGAAAGCTAACCACCCGGGCCTGATATCCTTCTTGAATCAACTGCCGGTAAGCCTCGTGACATAGCTGCAGCTCTGAACCGGTGCCCATTAAAATGATTTCGGGATGCTCGCTATTTTGCTCCAGGATGTAGGCACCTCGGACCAAGTTCTCACTGAGTTCACTGGTAGTCAATGTGGGCACCTTTTGCCGGGTCAGTGCCATAGCAACGGGATGGGTGCGGCTCACGAGAGCAATTTTCCACGCTTCGCGAGTTTCGTTGGCATCCGCCGGGCGTATCACGTATAAGTTGGGAATGGTTCGCAAAGAGGCTAGCTGTTCTATCGGTTGATGTGTCGGGCCATCTTCGCCGAGACCAATAGAGTCGTGAGTAAAGACATAGGTTACCGGCTGTTTCATGAGCGCTGCCAGTCTTATCGCAGGGCGCATGTAATCGGAAAAGATAAGGAATGTGCCACCATAAGGATGAAGTCCGCCATGCAGGGACATGCCATTTAAGGTGGCGCCCATGGCGTGTTCTCGGACGCCGAAGTGCATATTGCGTCCTTCTGGTGTTGCCGGGGAAAATGACTCGAAGCCATCCAAATGCGTATTATTGGAACTGGCTAGGTCGGCAGAACCTCCAATCAGAGTCGGAAGATGCGGTGCCAAAGCATTCAATACTTTTCCGGAAACAGCCCGTGTTTCCAGGTTGGTTCCCAAGTCAAATTGGGGTAAATCGCGAAACACATCCTCAGGCAATTGATTATCCATAATGGCGTCATATTCGCGATTAAGACTCGGGTATTGGTTAGCCCAGGCGGACTTCATCCGCTCCCACGCAGATTCCCACTCGTTGCCGTTGGCTACTGCTTGGCGCATGTGAGTCAACACAGCGTCCGGAATGTAAAACTCTCGATCTTCCGGCCATCCGTAGGCTTCTTTGGTGAGGAGAATTTCTTCGACACCCAGCGGGGAACCATGGGCCTTGGGGGTGTCTTGCTTATGGGGACTGCCAAAACCGATGTGGGTTCGAACCGCGATAAGGCTGGGGCGCTGCGTCTCTTGTTGTGCCGCTGTGATGGCTGCTTGGATGGCTACAATGTCGTTGCCGTCGGTGACGCACTGGGTATGCCAACCATAGGCATTAAACCGTTTCAGTACATCTTCGGTGAAGGCAATTTCGGTATTGCCTTCAATGGAAATGTGGTTATCGTCATACAAGTAAATCATCTTGCCCAGCGCGAGGTGGCCAGCCAGCGACGCGGCTTCGCTGCTGATACCCTCCATGAGGTCCCCATCGGAGACCAGCGCATAGGTATAGTGGTCTACAATAGGGAAATCGGGGCGGTTATATCGAGCAGCCAGGAATCGTTCGGCGATAGCCATGCCGACGCCGGTAGCAAATCCTTGGCCAAGCGGTCCAGTGGTGGTTTCTACGCCAGCAGTATGCCCATACTCTGGGTGGCCTGGGGTTTTTGAACCCAGTTGCCGGAACGATTTGATATCATCCAACGTCAAATCGTATCCCGTGAGGTGCAAAAGGGCATACAAAAGCATTGATCCGTGGCCTGCGGATAAGATAAATCGGTCGCGATTGCTCCAATGCGGGTTTTGTGGGCTATGCTTTAAAAATCGGCTCCAGAGTATATAGGCGGTTGGTGCCGCTCCCATGGGAAGACCGGGGTGACCTGACCTAGCCTTCTCAACCGCATCCATGGCCAGTGTGCGGATGGTGTTGATCGATAATAGATCTAAGTTGGCGTGATCCATGATTCCTCTCCTTAATGGCAATTTGCGGAAAAGAAGTGACCCGGAAGTACTGTGTGCAGTTTAGCGCGGCTTATACGCCTACGGTGTCTACGGAGAATTGTAGTCGTCCTTGTGGGAAATGGCAACTTCGCCCATTATCAAACGCACCGTAAAAACTCCTAGTTTTAGTGATCTTAAGTCAGATCCAGAAAATCCCTACACAATATGGCTTTTCACGTAGCGATGTCTACAAACTGCCGAAAAACTAAAGACGCCATCAAAAACAACATATGTCGCAACGCGAAGCGATGGGAATCCCGGGGAATTTTCCGTCGTGCCACTGACTGAGCAAGCTATAGATCGCCGCCAT
>JAKAAL010000453.1 GCA_021802375.1 Bacillota bacterium
CACCTCAGATCATTAGATATCGCTCGGTGATCTACGAGAGTCCTTGATAGTATAGCGGGGCTTTAGCGTTGAGGTCGATGCCTAAGCCGATTGAGCTTGCCAATCGGTTCTCGAGGTTTGATACAATAAAGTTACGACAAAAGGATGACCACAAAGGTCCAGGGAGGAGTTGCCTATGGAACGCCGGAGTGATCATGACTGGCTTGACCTATGGCAAGCTCTGATGGACGCCGAGGTTTCGGACAGCGCTCTAGATGGCGTGGAACCCGCGTATGCGTTGCTGTCGGAGGCATTGGGTAGCGAGTGTTATTGGCATCGCGACATGACTTATCCTGCCCTAGAGGTCGAGCATGGGTTTGGGGGGGGACTGGTCATTGGGCGTATGGATGGCCAGGGGCACGCTCCGGGTGATGGTGCGCCCCGATTGCGCGTGGATGGGGAATGGGTTCGCGGCGTTAGCCCGGAGCAAGCGAGCGCCGGCTTGATCACCATTTTGCTTGCCTTAGAGGAGCTCCCCGAGGCCGTCCCGTATCGTTTGTTGATTATCTCCGATCAGAGGCATGGCGGCCGAGAGAGCCGCGATCTAGCCGTATCCCGGTCGAAACAGGCGCCCTTAGCCTTGATGGTTGAGCCCGGAGGTGAAGAGGGCGCCGTGGTGGTAGCTCGAGCAGGCTTTATGCATTATGATCTGGAAATCTCTGACGACCAGGGCCAAGGCGAATCCAGTAGTGTGGTGGAATTAAGTCGGCAGGTCTTGTGGCTTAACCAGCTCCGGCAAGGCACCTTGGATACCACCGTCGAGGTCGTGCGCATGACGGCAGAAGCGTCTTCAACGGCTCACGCCGAGGTGCAGGTGCGTGTCTGGACCGAACCCGAATTGAGTCGAATTCGTGAAGCGTTGGCGGCGCCCCCCGTGTATGACCCTTTGTTGCATGTCGAATATCGGGGTGGGCTTTGCCTGCCCCCCATGCTGGTCGGTGCTCAGAGCAACCTTTGGTTGGCGCGGGCCGGCGGGGTGTGGAAAGAGCTTACCGGTAAGGAGTTAGTAGGAGTGCGCTCTAGCAAGGCGAGCACGGCCAATTACGTGGCACCCTGGGCGGTTACCCTGGACGGATTGGGTCCCTGGGGCGATCATCAGGAACCAGCGGTTTGGTGGCCATCGATGAAATATCGAGCAAAACTGCTCAGCCGTCTTTTGACTTTGGCGGCATCATGACGATTATCGCCTTGGTGGGCCCCAGCGGATCCGGCAAAAGTCATCGTGCCTCAATGGTCGCCGACCGCTATGCGGCCGATGCGATTTTGGATGATGGACTTTTGATCGTCGAGGGACGGATTGTTGCCGGTCACTCGGCAAAACGCGAGGTCACTCGGATGGCGGCCGTCAAGCGGGCCATTTTGCTAGATCCGACCCATGCTGACCATGTGCGCCAGGCTCTCATCGCGTCCGGCGCACAACGCTTGCTGGTGTTGGCCACCTCACGCAACATGATCGGAAAAATTTTAGACGCCCTCAAGCTTGCCTACGACGAGCTAACCTGGGTAAACATCGAGGAGGTGGCCACGCCAGCCGAGATCGAGACGGCCAAACGCGAGCGCAGCGTCGAGGGAAAACACGTGATCCCGGCTCCCACCTTAGAGGTGCGCAAGACGTTCTCCGGCTACCTGGTGGCACCTTTACAGTTCATTTTCTACCATCACGGGCGCGGCCACCGGGTGACCGTAGAGAAATCCATTGTGCGTCCGACCTATTCGCTTCTGGGACGATTTTATATTGCAGACACGGTCTTGGCCACGATTTCTGCTCACGCGGCGCGAGATTGCCCGGGCGTGCAGTCGGTGGCTCGGGTGGTGGTGCATGCCGACGCCCAAGGCATTCGATTCGCTGTGGATCTGATCCTCGCCAGCCAAATCGATCTGTATCGGATCATGACCCACGTGCAAGACCGGGTGAGACAATGGGTGGAAGCCCTCACTTCTTTGACGGTGGTCGAGGTATCGGTCAGTGCCAAACATCTGGCCTGGTCGGAGATGGGCGAGAACGGAGGCTAGACATCGCGATGCAACGGGTCCTGGTGGTTGATGACGAGCCGGGGATTGTGGAATTAGTTCAATACAACTTGGAACGGGAAGGCTTTGTGGTGCTGGTCGAACGCGATGGGGCGGCGGCCTTGTCTCGTGCCAAAACCGACGCTCCCGACCTGATTGTGCTGGATGTGATGTTGCCGGAGATGTCGGGGCTAGATGTGTGTCGGAATCTTCGCACCTTCACCGATGTGCCCATCATTTTGTTGACGGCCCGCAAAGATGAAGTGGACCGCGTGCTGGGGCTGGAACTCGGTGCTGACGATTACGTGACCAAGCCCTTTTCTCCGCGCGAATTGGTGGCGCGCATTAAAGCCATCTTCCGGCGCACGGGCAAGGTGCAGCCGAAGGAAGCGGGCAAGGTCTCCGCGGGAGGCTTAGTGATTGATGCGGAACGGCGCAATGTGGTCGTGGACGGGCGCGAAGTGGGCTTGACCTTTACCGAGTTTGAACTGCTGCACATCATTGCCCGTCATCCGGGGAGGGCATTTAGCCGCGACGAATTATTAGCACGGGTCTGGGGCGAGGACTTCTATGGCGATGTTCGGACGGTCGATGTCCATGTTCGACATCTTCGGGAGAAACTGGAAGAGGAGATGAGCGCTCCTCGCTTCATCGAAACGGTGCGCGGAGTTGGCTACCGCTTCCGTTCGTCATGAAGAGCGGCGGACGGCTGAGGCCATACGCCATCTTAGCGGTCTTAAGTTTAGCCACCGTGGCCAATTTTCTCATGCGCTTGCCGCATGGTCAGGTCGAGGCAGGGATTCTTTTGGCAGTGGCTTGGATTTTGGCCTTGAACCATTGGCGCGGTCGGCGTCTTAGCGACGCGCTCTTGCAGGAATCCATCGTGCAACTGAAAGAGACGGTAAGCCGCTGGGCGTCCGGCGATCTGGAGGCCCGGGTGTATTTGGACCAAGAGGATCCCTTGGATTCGCTGGCCCATGGGATGAACGGCGTGGCCGAGGTGCTGCGTGAGCGCACCCGTGACTTGGGTGAAGACAAAGACCGGTTGGAAACCATTTTGGCGAGTATGGCCAATGGCATTATCATCTTCGGGCATGGACTGGGCATAAGTCTCATCAACCAGGCGGCCATGAGTCTTTTCATGATTGACGAGCCCAACCCCCAAGGTCGGCACGTGCTGGAGATCATCCGCGACACGGGGCTGCACGACGCCCTAGCCCGCGTGACGCGTGAAGGCGTGACCGTCACCCAAGACTGGAGTCCGGTCGAGGACGACAATGTGGTCATTGAATGCACGATAGCCCCCATCAATCAACCCGTAGGGGGACTGGGAGCGGTATTGGTCGCTCGAGACGTGTCTTCGCAGCGCCAGGTCAATCGCCTCCGCCAGGACTTCGTCGCCAACGTCAGCCATGAACTACAAACTCCGCTGACGATTATCAAAGGCTTTACCGAAACGCTCATGGACGACCCTCAATTGGACATGACACCGCGCTTTTTGGAATTGATTTATGAAGAGACCAACCGCATGACGCGCCTGGTCGACGATTTGTTAGCCCTATCGCGCATGGAGCATCACAGCCTGCCCGTACGCTGGCAGTGGGTGGATCTAACGGTCCTTATTGAAGGGACGCGAACCAAACTGCTGGCCCGGGCCAAGAAGCAAGGACTCGATTTAGGCAGCCAATTGCCAGCGCACCTGCCCCTGGTCTTTGGCGATCCCGATCTGCTTTCCGAGCTCTTCCTTAACCTCATCGCGAATGCCATTCAATACACGCCTCAGGGCGGTGAGGTCAACATCGATTCCTTAGTGGACCCCGATGGCGAAATGATCGCCATCCGCATCCGCGATAGCGGAATAGGCATTCCCAGCCAGGATCTCTCCCGCATCTTTGAACGATTCTATCGCGTCGATAGGGCGCGGTCGCGGGCCTCTGGAGGCACGGGACTCGGCCTGGCCATCGTCAAACACATCATTGAATTGCACCATGGGCGCATACAGGTAAAGAGTGCCGTTGGACAAGGTTCGGAATTTATCGTCTGGCTTTCGACGCGGGAGGGGCGAGGGCGATGATGTGGCTGTTAAGGACACTGGTGGCGGCGGGGTTGCTCTTGGCTCCCGGATCGCGCCAAGCCATTACCGTGATGGGGGCCACGTCCCTGACGGCGTATGCCCGGGCTGTCATTGAACCCTGGGCGCGGGCGCATGCCAATGTACAGGTGGCGCTGAGTGGCGGCGGGTCCTATGCGGGATGGTATGCTATGAAGGCGGGTCAAGCCGATATCGCGTTATGCGACCTTCGCTTTGATCCGGGTACGGCCTTTTACGAGCGCGGGCTCGGCAAGATGCCCGTGCTATTTATCGCCAATCCCAGCGACGGGATTCGAAACGTCAGCCGATCGAGCTTGCGCCGCGTTTTTCACGGGCAAATCAAAAACTGGCGAGAACTCGGTGGCCACAACCAATTGGTAAGAATGGTGGTCCGCCCCGTCGGATCTGGAGCTAGGGCGGTGGTCGCTCAAAGTCTCGGAGTAAGCGCCGACGGTCCCGCGCAAGTCGTGCAATTGTCTAATGGTGCTGTGGTGCGAGCGGTGCAAGAGACGCCAGGGGCCATTGGCTACGTAGAGGGCGACCATGCCTGGCCCGGGGTCATTGCGCTTAAGGTGAATGGCCAAAGCTATCAGGCCAAGCCGGGGAAGTGGCCGTTTTATGCCTGGCCGCGCATCTATTGGCCGGTTCGTGCCTCCAGCGCGGTGACCAGCCTGGCGCATGCCCTAAGCCAGAGTCCCCGCCGGTCGAGCTTTGGCCTGATCACCGGGGTGA
>JAKAAL010000005.1 GCA_021802375.1 Bacillota bacterium
AGGATTAGTGGCCCTGATGGCGTTAAAAATGCTGGCCGGGTTCTCTTTCAGCTCGGAAGCCGAACGTATCCACTACCAAATTGAGGCCATTAAGTTAGGGTTCGCCGACGCCTTTCAATACCTCACCGATCCCCGGCATATGCCCTACACGGCGGAGGAATTTCTGTCCGACACCTATATTGACGAGCGACGTCGACTCATTGGCCCCACGGCACAAATCCGGACCGCCGGCGCGCCCGCGCCAGGTGGAACGGTGTACTTAGCCACCGCCGACGACCAGGGTAATATGGTCTCCTACATCCAAAGCAATTACGCTGGATTCGGATCGGGCTTGGTGGTGCCCGGTACCGGCATTGCTTTGCAAAACCGGGGCGGGCTCTTCTCCCTCGATGAAGGGCATCCAAACTCCCTCGAGCCGAGAAAACGATCGTTCCATACCATCATCCCAGGGTTCTTAACGCGCGATGGAGAGCCTATCGGACCTTTCGGCGTGATGGGCGGCTTTATGCAGCCCCAAGGCCACGTACAAGTTATAAGTCGAGTGTTAGAGGAAAACATGAATCCTCAGGCCGCATTAGACGCCCCACGCTTTCATTGGAAAGAGGGCAACCAGGTCGTAGTCGAAGCATCAATGCCAACCGCAATTATTGAAAGTCTCATCCAACGCGGGCATGAGGTTACGGTGGCTTCGGACCACGGGCCCTTTGGTCGGGGTCAAATCATTTGGAAAGACGTAAATGGGACATTACAAGGAGGCACCGAGCCCAGGGCTGACGGCGTAATAGCGGCGTATTGACGGCAAACCGCCGAGTACGCTAGGCCCAGACGACTCATGATCGTGATAAACGCCATCTTGACACCCCCCCGCGGCTAAAGCCGGGGGGGTTCTTGTCCGCCCATACCAGACTCTAGACGCCATGCCCATTTGACAATAGGTCTTTTTTTTGACCTAAAATGAGACTATCGATGACCTAGGAGTGATCCGATGGACGCACTGTTCCCAAAAGGGCACGTGTTAAATTCAGAGGACGTATTGGAACGGAGTGGCTTTATTCAAGAAGTCCGTCTCCGTCTGGTTGCTGGTGATAGCGTGACGCTAGCCGGTCCGCGGAGGATTGGTAAAACATCTGTAGCCGTTGAAATACTGCGTCGTCTGGCAGCCAACGGACATTATGTGCTCCATCTTGACCTCTTTCACGTCACCTCGGTCGACGACTTTGCCATCCAACTGATGTCCCGTGTAGTGAGCCTGCGAACTGGCCCGCTCCAGAAATTTTCGCACACCATTCGTGAACTCGTACGCACGTTGGAACGCGCCGAAATTGCTGTCAAAATTCATGATTTGGCGCTCCATGCCCATCTTAACCCCACCGCACCCGATGCCTATCAGATCATCGACGCGGCGTTATCGTCCCTTGAAACCATCGCTCATAACGATGGTCGTCGAGTTATCGTGCTACTTGACGAATTTCAGGGAATCGAGCGCTTAGGAGGAACATTGCTTCTGAAGCAAATGCGATCCATTATGCAACAACAATTGTCCACCTCCTATCTTTTCCTGGGCAGTGAACCTTCCCTACTTCAAACGCTGTTTGCCGACCGCCGTCAGGCCTTTTATCGATTTGCTACCATGCTGCATCTGGCGCCGATTCCGGACTCCGAATGGATCACTTATATCACGAAAAAATTCGAACGAGTGGGCATGACAATCACTCAAGATGCCATTGGGTTGTTAATGGAAAAAACCGGTGGCCACCCTTTCTGCGTGATGGTAGTACTCGGCGAAAGTTATTTCCGATCGATAATGAACCATAATAGGACGATCGACATCTCGGGAGTCTATGAAGGCCTATCAGAGGCGGCTCTTACCTTGGAACCAATCTACGAAGACTCCTGGAAGCAAATCCTATCCATACGGGGGGTGCTCCGGTAACACGACAAGTAGCTCTAGGTCGACGACCCTACCATGGTCTGGACACCACCACGGCACGGCGCGCCCTGACAAAGTTACAGCACCTTTCCATCTTACGAAAGATGGGGCGAGGCGAGTATCTCTTTGTGGAACCCATGTTTCAGCAGTGGGTGATCCGTAATATTGTAGGCTGATGGTCCCCCTCGTTACGCATCTTTCGGGATCACATAGTAGGACTCGGGTGCGGCGAAAAGAGGCCCCCGCCTTAATGCAACGGGGCCCGGCGTACTGGATTCCTAGCTCCCCTATCGCTCAAGTCAACTCGGGCGGATGTTCTAGGAAACGCGCGGCATCTTCAAACGTGAGAATCAAGTCAGGCTTTCCATCTCGCCCGAAGACACCTAGGTCAACGGGTGTGTTGATCACGGTTGCCCCAAGCACTGTTACCGCCGCTTCGATGATATCGGGCGGAGTACGGAACTTATTCTGGCGGGCCCAGTGGATTCCTCCTACCACCAGCTGTACCATAAGCTCAGGAGGGCACCCAATAAAACTCGGGACCTCGTAGTCATCAACTTCCAGGTCCGCAGCACGCGCCCGCCCCAGGCGCTCCATCACTCGGCTAAAAGCCTGGCGACCTGCATGCCAGCGGATGAAGGCATCCTTTAGTCCAAGTCCTCTAACGTCTACGAGGAAGGCGATAAACGCGTAATCGTCTAAGCGCGGATTGCGCTTAAGAAGATGGATCGAAGCCATCCCACTCTGCCACGACTCATTAATCCGGCAGTCCACGATGGGCCACGTATCCAATCCCGCCATCTGCAGCCGTGCCTCTTCGCGAGGTTTCGATCCCTTAGGCTTTGGCCGGGAGGATTTACCCCGTTTCTTCGTTTGTCCATTAGGTCCTCGCCCCACAGGGATCATTCCTTCCGATTACGACTAATACTAAATTTTTGGAGGCCACCACCCGCTCCCCGGCGCTGGCCTCTAAGTAACCTCTCCTGCTAGGAATGGTACCGAGACCCGAGCGATATCCCAAATTGCTCATAACTGGCGGGGTGTCAAAACTTCAGTGCCCTTTCGCTCACTACGGATGGTGGCGGCAGAGCGACCAATGAGCCAAGGACTTATGGGTGTCCTGCCGATTAATGCCATTCCCAGCATGGAGAGAGTGACTAATAGCGTGACGGTAATTGCATCAAGAAGATAGGACGGCTTGTAGAGATAAAACTTAGATAAAAGCCAGGCCCACCACTCTAGGATCATTGGATGCACTAAATAGATGCCAAAACTGAGGTCGGCAATCCACTTAACCAACTTTCCGTATCGTGGGTTACTTTGTCGCCGGGTCTCATAACGAACCCCAATCGCTGATAGAAGCACGATAATCATGACCGCCCATGGAATCATGGCCGGTTGCAATACAGCATCTGCCAGCGTCATATTGTGGCCTACATAAGTTTGCAGGAAGAATTCTGCCAACATCACCCCTGCGGTAACGCCGCTCCAGGTCAATACTGTGCGAAAATGCGTGGCGAGCCATGCACGCACCACTGGCCAATGGAGTGCTCCCACGCCTCCCATAACAAAGAACAAGGTGTAGGTCCACACTTCTTCACCCGTATAAATATTAAGTCCACCCGGATGGGGACCGACACCATATTGGTCGTAGGTCATAAGGGCCAATTGGAACACCAAAGCAGCACCAAGAACCCACCAGGGATGTTTTTTGGCGACACGCATTAACACCAAGAACAGGGGCAAGATAAGGTAAAATTGCATGGTGATGAGTAGATAGTACAGTTGGAACCAAGCTCCACCATCGAGAAGATTCTTGCCGTACATTAATAGGAAGGCACCCACGCCGGCAAACGTGCTAAACATTAACATATAAGCCGCGCTCCAAGCCATGTACGGGAACAAAACCAGTTTATAGCGTTTGATCCACACCGACTTCCATTGCAGTTTCTTCCCAAATAATGAGTACGTGAGTACAAACCCGGTAAGCGCCATAAAGGATTCACGGGTGAAGTGCAAGAGAGACAGAATTGCGCCCGACGAGACCCAGTTCTGGCCATTGGCCGTATACCAGGTCGAGTGAACGGCCACCACCGACACAATGGTTACCGCGCGCACTAAGTCCATCGCTTCCACATACGACTTCTTTTTCACACTCACGCGCGATCCCCCCAACACCCACTGATAAAATTGCACCATGAGTCGGGTTTACCACTCCATAATCCCCACCGACTGTTACCGAACCCAGAAGTCCCCTCATCGGCCCTCCATTTGCACATTGCCGGCGTCATAGCGATGCCCCCATCTCTCTGTTGTGATTATCCAAGTTGCCCAATCCGCAAAAGGTATGTCATCGGTCCACGACACTATATCGGCAACCATGCCCCTAGTTTGGCTGCAGGACTTTTAGCGTATTTCGATGAAGGGATACGTCAGCCTTCGACGATTTTCGTCCTTCGCCATTTTCTCAAAGTCATGTCAATACGGCAACTCCCCATTGTACCCCAACGCTGCGGCGGATTCGCCGACCAAACCTCTTCGCACGGTGTCCATTATACGAGGTTATCCTGAGAACGGGCTGAAACGGGGCCGAAAAAAATGGCCAGCTTGTCGGGGCCATGTGTAGCTAACTAGAATTTTGCTCGGTGCTTTAGACGAATCCCCGCAAAAATGTAGCAGGAGAAGAGTTTCCCCTTCTCCTACTCTGCCCGCAATTTAAACTCGCCGCTTAGTGATTAGGTCCCCCGCCGGGAGGGTTATTACCACCCGGAGGGTTCCCACCACCCGGAGGGTTCCCACCACCGGGAGGGTTCCCACCACCGGGAGGTGCTGGCGTGTTAGCCAGATCTATAATGTCGTATGCTTTTCCGCTCTTGGCATAGTTGTCGGCTTGTTGCGCATGCACCTTCACCGCAAATTTGCCGCTAGCCCCCTGATAAGCGTTGTTGGCACCGAAGGGCAGGTGAACCGAGACGGTTAACGTGTTCTGTTGGCCGGGCGCTAATTCCACCCATTGACTACTCGTCACCTTGTTACCTAGATATGCCCCATTGATGAGTGTGTATGTCGTGTTGGGCGTGGTGTTCGAACTGCTACTTTTCGGGCCCGACATACCGGTTATCATCACGGTTGCGCCCATCCCGTTATCTGGGTGGCCCACTACCGTACCAATAAAGGCGCCGGCTTCTTCTCCAGTGGCATGGGAAAATAAATTCCCCTTGGGATTTACCGTTAGGTCATACAGTTCCGGCAAAGATCCTGTATTAGTAATCGTAAGTGTCTTGGTCCACGTGTCTCCAGGCGTCATGTTCGAGATCTTATCGTATTTAGCCGTGAAGGTCGGATTAGACCCCTCAGTGGCCTCTGAATAAGTGGCACCCATGGCTTGAATATTCAGGGTCCCGGCGGTAAACGTGTTATTGGCTCGAGCGTCCTTAGTGTGCGCGGTGAATTGAGCAAAACTCGAAGCTCCCATAGCTGCCAGCATGGCGCCAATGCCAACCGCGGCAGTCGCTACTTTCAACGTCTTCGATATCACTGGATGGTTCCTCCTTAGATTAGCTCAGATTGGTATGAAAAAGTGCTCGGGCAGAGCAGGAGAACAAGAAACTCCGTAAACTGCTTAAGAAATCATGGCGGTGCCGGGCCGGGCATCTGGTTAGATTTTGGCGGGGCACCGATGGTCACCGTAGTAGTGCCGGTCTCGGTGAATCCTGCCACATCCACGGAAACCGTGATTGCGTAGTTTCCGGGTGTTTTGATGGGTGGCCCTTGAAGCACAAGAGGTAACGTCATGCCTGATGCGAGATTGACGTGCGACAAGGACAGCGAGTAATTTGGGATACCCGATACAATCACCGAAACCGGCAGCACAGATCCTGTCAAATTTACCAATTGACCTAAGGACTGCCCGCTGAGTGCTATTGGTAAAGGAACGGGTGGCGGTGTACTGTTTGATAGTTGCACGACTGTTGACTGTTTTTTGGTTCCCGATGTGGACCCTGTTCCTGCCTCCGACGTTTTCGGCCATTTCATGGTGAATTTGAGTGCCTTCAATTGAAGTGGCATGGCGCTAGGCATGGAGAGAGCCTGAAACGTTGAGCCCCAAGCCGCCGATGCGGTAAGAGCCCCATAAGACGATCCCCCCAACAAAGAGCTCGCAATAATGCAACCGCCAACTACGCTAAGGCTTGCTATTTTCATAGGTGCGACTCCTGCTTTAATTCGGCCGATATCCACCGGACAAACAAAAGAATCGCAGCGGTTGCACCCAACATTTCCAATAGCCATTCCCACCTGTTTTGAATGAACGAAATTGGATAACCGAGGTAGGGCACTTCTCCTTGATAGACTCCCACCACGTTTTTTACCGGAGTGCGGAACGGATCTTGCAGCTTATTGGCGTCACCTTTGGTTTGCAAGAGACTCTGATGCCCGGCGTGGGACGTTATTCCAATGATACGGTGGGTCAACAATTCGCCGGGTTGAGTCGGGTTATAAAAAGTGACGATTTCGCCCTTATAGAAAATCGGATGATGTGACACCGGGAGGTCAAAAACGACTGCCCCCGTACTAAATGTGCCCGTCATGGACCCGGACCGAATCACATAAGCTTTGGGAAAATGCGGTACCCCGAAGTTTCCCAAATCACTGGCCAGTAGACCCGCCACCACAATTCCGAGACCCGTCCACTTTACCGCCTTCAGCGCGCGTCGCGTTATGCTGGCCCCCCGGCTTTGACTTCGCGTCCGACTGATAACCACGTGTTCATTCCTCCTTGCCTTCCGTTGTGCAAGGTCACGATACCCGGGAGGCCGCCTATCCGACTATCGCCCGAGATGGGTGAATTCAACAGCTCACCCATATAACGTCGATTAGGTGCCGTTATTGTGCCAACCGGGTACCCACAGGTGGATGACACGAATGTTGGTCGGTTGATAAGGGGTGAGTCGCGGTTGATGGCCTTGCCACCCCAAAAACGGTTTTTGGGGAGATTCTTCTTAGCTGAAAATGTCTTTCGTAGGAATTCCTACACGACAGCCTGAACCGGCGTCATGCAAAACTCTGTCGGCCCATGACCCCAATCCACCCTCAATATGGAAGCGACAAAGTCCACGGTCGATATTCCTAAATGAATCCGGCATAACGACGCCCAAGCCCCATCGGATTGGCACCAGTCATCTGAACTGCCACCAATATGAGCCTTTTGCGCTGTGCGGATTCCCTTGGAGTGTAAGGCTTTCCGGGGTCAGTTAAAAATATTTTCCCCCAAGACTTCACGGAAGAATGCGGGTTTGCGCCCGAGAACCGCGTCTCAGACCCGAAATTGACCCCAGGATTTTCGTCACGAATGCCGGAGTGATACGCGAGGCTTTTATGGGACTTGTATGTCAGTGACATACAATCTAAGTTTTTTGTCTCTTTTTTAGTCTGATTCGAGAAGGATGGGAACATGGGACTGGAGGGGGTGGTGTGTGCAACAAAATCGCAAAAAACCGCGACAGGACGCCACAAAACGGGAGCGCTCTGGTATCATTGAAGGTAGACAAAGCTTCACCGAAAGGAGCGTTCCCGTATGGCCATGATACCACAACTGCACCTGTTTGGGTGGGCGGACCTGCAAGGGTTAGGCGATTTAGAGCGCTTGGTGTGTGTCCTCGACGCGATGCCCGACGAAGGTCTGATGCGCACGCTAGAAGACGACCGCGGACGCGGTCGGAATGAATACCCGGTGCGCGCCATGTGGAATGCCACCCTCGCCGGGATTGTCTTCCAGCACCCCAGCGTGGAAACGTTACGGCGCGAATTGGCTCGCAATGGACAACTCCGCGCACTCTGTGGATTTGCCGACCGCACGCCTTCGGCCTGGGCCTTTTCCCGATTCTTACGGCGCGTGGTCGACCACATGGAGGACATCCGCATCATGTTTGACGACTTGGTGGAACAATTACGGATCCTTTTGCCGAATTTTGGGGCACGCTTGGCGAAGGACAGTAAAGCGGTGCCCTCGTTTGCCGGGCATCGGCCCGAGGACACGACGCCGGATGGGCGCCGGGATACGGATGCGGATTATGGCATCAAACGGTATCAGGGACAGCACGCCGATGGGCGTGCCTGGGAGACCATCAAACGCTGGTTTGGCTATAAGATTCATCTCCTCGTGGATGCCGTCTATGAGCTCCCGGTGGCGTGGACCGTCACGAAAGCTTCGACGGCCGATATCACCGAAGCTCCCACCTTGCTCCGTCAACTCAAAACCCGCCGCCCCTTAGTGATGCGGGCAGCCCGCATCCTCACGGCGGACCGGGGGTATGACGCGACGGATTTCCTCACTCTCTGTTGGGACACCTACCGGATCAAGCCGGTCATCGATATCCGCAATATGTGGAAGGATGGCGAAGCCACCCATGTCTTGCCCGGGTACTCGAACGTGACCTATAACTATCGCGGGGAGGTCTTTTGTCACGATCCGGTGGACGACGTCACGCGCGCAATGAGCAATGGGGGATTCGAAGAGGACCGCCAGAGCTTAAAGAAACGGTGTCCGGCTCGGGCCGCCGGTAGCACCTGTGCGGGGCAAGCCCAGTGTCCCGTGGCGTCCGGATTACGGATCCCCTTAAAAACGGATCGGCGCGTGTTTACCCCGATTGATCGCGCGAGTTATAAATGGAGCCGGGAATATAAACGCCGCACGGCGGTGGAACGGGTGAATAGCCGACTGGATGTGTCCTTTGGCTTCGAACTGCACACCATTCGGGGCCAGAAGAAGATGGAGATGCGCACCGGCTTGGCTCTCATCGTGATGCTCGCGATGGCGGTGGGTCGCATTCGCCAGAAAAATCCCGACCTCCTGCGGAGCTTGGTGCGGAGCGCCTAGGCGCTCCGGCCGGAAGCCCAGGTCATGATGTTCGAATCGCTCACCACTCGCCCCGCGAGTGGGTGTTTGTGCGCTTCCCAAAAAACCTGACGGGTCCGGACGGGACCCTCTTGAAACCGTGGAGACGAACGGAAACGAAATTTGGCGCCTGCTATGTCCCGCTCGCGATTCACGGAGTTATCCACACTCGCCTTTTCGAGCACAACGCAAAAAGCTCTCAATACCCTGATGTTGACAGGTGTGTTTGACACCTTTAAGTCCTGGCTAGTCAGTCAAGCGACAGCCGATATCCGTGTCCAAACCATCCTTCTCGCTTGGTCCCTCGGTGCGCTGTTGGAAGGTTTGGTAGGGTTTGGTTACCCCTGGGCGGTGATGGCGCCCATCCTTATTGGATTCGGCATTGTAGAATTAGACGCCATCCGGGTGGCAGCCATTGCCAACAATGCGCCCGTCTCGTATGGAGCCTTGGGGGTTCCAATTATTGCGCTGGCCGCCGTAACCGGGATGCCACTCTTGGAGCTCTCGGCCTCGGTGGGAAAAGTGGTGGCCTTGCTGGCACTCTTGCCGCCCTGGGTACTTATTTATCTTGTCACAGGTAAGAAGGGCTTTCGCGACGGCTGGCCGCTCGCTGTCGTCGGCTCCCTGTCCTACATCTTGGGCCAATTTCCGGTGTCGCAGTGGGTCGGTCCCTATCTCCCCGACATTAGTGGTTCACTGGTCTCCTTTGCCTGCTTGCTATTATTCCTGAAAATTTGGAGACCACGTCACTCTCGGGTATGGCGGTATCGAACTCGATGAGGTGGCCGCTACCAGAGATGGCCCGGCTCCATCTACGCTGAGTCGGCGAGATATCTGGCGGTCATGGCTTCCCTTCATCATTTTGATTGTAGTCGTGGTGCTGTGGGCCGGTCCTTGGTCACCATTACCGGCCGTCAGTTGGCTAGAGGCCAAGGTGACCGCCATTTCATCCATCTCCCATCAAGCAACTGCAGTAGACTTCTCCTTCGCCCCATTCGTGGGTGGGACCTCCATTCTGGCTTCCTGGCTTATCATGCTAATCTTCCTCCGCCCCAAAGCTGCGATTCTAGGCCAGGTGATGCGGAGGACCTTTCAGCAGATGTGGGGCGCCATTTTGGTCGGCATCTTCATCTTTGGCTTGGCAGATCTGTTCAACTTTTCCGGCATGGCGTCATCACTCGCCTACACCTTCAGCCGCATTGGCCCAGCCTTTATCCTCCTGGCCCTCATCTTGGGCTGGATTGGCGTGGCGCTCTCGGGTAGCAATACTTCGACCAATGCCATGTTCGGTCTCTTGCAAACCTTGGTAGGAAAGATTCTCGGGTTCCCCTTGTTGCTCCTTCCTTCGTTGAATTCTGTGGGAGCGGAAGTGGGAAAGCCGATTGCCCCACAAACTGCCAGTGTTGGGGTCTCTACCAGCAGTTATGTGCGCAGTGAGGGTCAAGTAATCCGCCACAATCTGCCGTGGACGCTTTTGGTGTTGGCCTGGCTCATAATCGTAGGCCTTTTGTATCTCTGGCTGATGCCAGGTGTCATGCGTTAGCAACCGAGGACGGGGTCGCGACCCCGTCCTCCCTGCTAGTCCGCCATCTGCTTAACCAACACGGCCGGGTGCCCGTGCCTAAAGAATTCGTCACTATGCGCCCCGTGCTTCTTCGACTGCATGAAGAGAGCGGCCCTGGTTGCTGGCCCGCGAGTAAACATACCCGGTGAAGATTAGGGCTAAGCCGACAATGTTAAAGATGGGAAAGATGGCCATGCCAATGCCCTGCGAGGCCATCGTGCCTGCCGAGCTCGGGATTAACGCACCTAACGCAATTAAGAGGTTGTAATGCCGTCGAGATTTCCACCACGACCAGAGGGCTCCGACGACCACAATCGGCCCGCCGACGGCGGCCAGCAGTAAATAGAAGATTTGGGTCGGACCTACGATGGCATTTTTCCCGCTATTCAGCGCCTGCCAACTGCCATGAAGGACGGGAGGCATCGCGAAGGTAAAAACCACCAAGAGACATTCCACCAATACAAAATACACCGCATACCCTCGGGCTATTTTGGATTTAGGGAAGGCCAAGTAAGTGGTGCCCACTGACATCGCACCGACGAGACCTGCTGAGGCAATAATATAGAGCTGATACTGCCATACACTATGCCAATTCGTGGCCACGGTCAAAGCTTCCATCGCGAAGGCTATCACATATAGGACAAACGATATAGTCCACCATAAGTAAAATGGCGATTTCTTGTCGCGATACCGGGTCGCCAAGTTGCCAGCGAAAATCAAGGCCAGGATTGCCGCGCCCCAAAATAACATTTCAGCCATTGCTATCCCCCTTTTTGTAACTATGAGTTACAAGCCATTCGGCTTGCAGCCAAACACGCCGAGGTCCCACCCTGCATACACTGCATCAACACTAAATCATCATAGAGGAGATCGATCCACGTGATTCGGGCTGGCGACTATATCCTGTTAGAGGACCCCATGAGCGTATGCCAAGTACTTAAAGTGCATGGCAATGCTCTCTACATCGAGGAAATTATGAGCCGTCATCGTCTAATTATCGATATCCCCAGCGTGGTACGGTTGACCCCGCATGAAACTGCCGATCTTCTCCTGCGTCAATGGAAGCTAGGCGTCCTGCATCCCATGCCCCCGGACCGTGGGAACTACCGGTGACGTCATCTCGGTGTTTCCCGCGTCAGCATCACTGACTTGGCCTAGCCACTCTTCTTTGATGAGCTTAACATCCTGATCCAACTGCCGACTCTTCTTTAGCATGCGAAACATGAACCCAAACATGATCACAAAGAGCGCGGTGTAGGCGAGAAACAAATACACCAGATATTCGTGTTGCAATGGACTCATACCAAATCGCCTCGCTTTCCTGTAGTCTTATTGGCCTTCAATCCGGGCCCGAATTCCGTTCTTTAAGTCACCAACCCCGAGTTCGGCGCGCATCAGTCGCATCCGGACCGCCATCCATACAATGAACACTAGTGTCATGGCACCCATCGAGATAAACATGGGGATCTGCATCGAAACGGGCATGTTAATGCCCTGATTGGTAAAAATCACCGGATGAATCGATCGCCACCACCTAATCGTCATGTAGTCGATCGGGACGTCAATGTACGCGATCAGCGCAATGATGGCCGAAACGGTGGCTCGCCGCGCCCGGTTATCCGACCACTCCCGTAGTAAGAGATACGCCGCAAAAATGACCCAGAGAATTAGGGTAGCGGTCAGACGCGGGTCCCAGGTCCACCAGGCTCCCCATGCGATTCGGCCCCAGATGGTGCCGCTCACTAAAATCATGGTGGTAAAAACCAGCCCGATTTCGGCGGATGCCGCGGCCCAAATATCCCAAGTTAAGGTACGCTGAATAAGGTACCCAATACTGGCCACGGCAGTAATCGTGAAGGCAATTCCGGCCACAGTCGCCGAACCTATGTGAAAATAGAGAATCCGGGCACTAGCCCCTAGCGTGACATCGTTAGGGCTACCCACAAAGTCAAAATAGAGGGCGACCACCATAACCGGTAGCACCGTCCAAATCCACCAATCCCGACCCGATAGACGCTTCATTCGAACTACACCTCCCACAAGTACTCGTACAGCAATAATGGCACCGCCAGAAAAATTGCGTCGTAGGCCATGAGCCCATGCAGCCAGAGCCATGGATTGCCCACGGGATGGGATAAAATCCCCGTGGTAGCCTCTACAGTGGTGATCAATACCGGGATCTCTAAAGGAAACAGCAACAAGGTAAAGACCATTTCAGCTGACTTGAGATTGGCACTAATCGCCGACAACAAGGTTCCGAGTTCCACTATGCCCAGTGCCCCCAAGCCCAACGTAATTCCGAAGAGAACCCAGTGGCCGCTCCATGGCTCGCTAAAAAACGCGAAAAATAACGGGGTGGTACAGAGCTCCATTCCCGCCATGAAGAGAAAAGCCGTGGTCAGTTTGGCTAAAAAAATCGCCATCCGATCCCCTGGAGCCAAAATCAATCCGGTTAAAGTGTCCTCCGGCACTTCATGGCTGTAGGTCCGACTGATGCCTATCATTCCCGCAAATAGAAAGGTCATCCATAAGACTCCAGGAAACACGGCCGCTAACCTCACCCCGACCGAATTCAGGGCAAAAGCAAAGAGAAAAACTACCATGACTCCAAACGCCACCATCGTCACCCACATATCTTTCGTCCGAAACTCAACAAAAAGATCCTTTTGCACGATAAGCCAATACTTATGGATGACGCCTGCCCCCTCGCAGCCACTGTTGATACTGCGCCGCCAACTGTTCCACAGTCCACTCTGGAGTGGGCGCCCACCACACCAATTTGCCCCCTAGGATGATGGTCACCGCATCGGCAATGCGTAGTGCTTCCGCCACATTGTGGGTAATGAGAACAATCGCCCCACCATCGTGCCGAAAGGATAGGAGGGCCCGATCCAAAAACGCTTGCGCCTCTATGTCTAGTCCGGTGTATGGCTCGTCCAACAGCAACAACTGGGGCTCAGGTAAAAGCGCCCTGGCTATGGCTGCTCGTTGTAGCATGCCCCTTGAGAAAGTTCGCACCGGGTCGGACTGCGACCATGTCAGCCCCACCCGCGCCAGCATGTCTCGGGCCCTCTCGTAAGGGCGCTTAACTCCCCATAAACGCCCATAGAAACTGAGATTTTCCAGAGCGGTCAGGGACGGATACAAAAACGATTGGTGCCCTAGGTACCCGACACGCGGGTCAGTCCGTCCGTCATTACTAACCGGCTGGTCGAACCGCCAAAGTTGTCCTCGAGACGGTCCCCACACTCCGGCCAGAACACGGAGCAAGGTGGTCTTCCCAGCTCCATTGGGTCCCAATACCGCGAGTGCCGAATAAGGCCCTAACTCCAGGGAAATGTCTCGTAAGACCTCTTTGTCCCCGATTCGCTTTTCAAGGTGCACCGCCCTAATCACCACGTGAGAAGCGTCGATTTTAGCCGACACGCGGTTCACCGGGCTCCCAGACGTCGACCAATCCCCCCATTAACTCGTCCCGTTGCCTGAGATACGCATCGTCAGCCACCTCGCCCCGCCGATAACTCGCATCGAGTGCCGCTAATTCTGCTAACATCTGGTTGCGTAAGGCGGCCCGCCTTGAATAGCGGCTAAGAGGCTTCCAGTTGAGTCCCAAAGACACTGCACCGAGGCCCATCACAATCAACAGGGCCTCAAATAGGGAACCCACCACGGGAAACGATCCGCCGCCCGGGAGTAGCAAGGAAGGCCCGGTTTGCGCAATCACTTTGGCTTCAACCACCGCCTGAAACCCTTGCCCGGCCGCAAGATTTGAGGTGGCATATTCAGCAAACGTGGGGCTATTGGGGATACCGGGGAGCTTGCCGTGGCCAGCCGGTGCCAACGAAGGGTTCAAGACTTCTGGCAGCGTGAGGCTTCGCGGCGCCAATAGGACCAGCGCATTGGTCGCTAGGTATGCCGGGAACAACAAGTTCAACGATCGACCGTTCCATGGCACGTCATATTTCAATGCGAATTGCCTAGGCGTACCACTCATCACCACGTAATTCTTGGCCGTTTTGAGGATAGTGCCCCCCACGCCAACCAAACCCAACGCGTGAGGTATGATGCCGATGACGGGACTTGCCACAGTGGTTGACATGTCTACCTGCTCAAATACCGCCAATTGGTGATGTTTGGTGGGCAGTAGCACCACCATCTCCATCCCGATTTTACCGGGCACCGTTGCGGCGTAGCTTAAGGGCGCTGCTCCGAGAAGCACAGCGATGAGGGCCATGGTGGCCATAAACCACTTCACTCGACTCACGAGCCACCTCCGTCCTCGATCACGTCACCGCAATGGCTACAGACTTTCTGGTCCAACCGATCGAGCCGCCCTCCGCATCGGCTACAGTACCAGAGGCGTAATACGCGTTCCACGTCGGCCGTTATAGTACGCGGATCACCACCCTGAAAGCCGCTGCCAGCGAAAGGTTCCGCGAGCTTGGCAGACCGGTACGGCAGATATACGAGGGCAAACATCGCCAGTGTGAGCACCAGTGCTAAGGACCACACGATCATGCCTGATCCCTCCCCTCCAGGGTTACCATTCGGCGGCGGGTTTCCCGGGTCACCGCGTTAAATTCCCAACTTCGGGCCGGTGCGGAATCTCCTCCAATGGGCGCTCCCATGGCAATTAAAGTAGCCCCCGCCAGAATGTACATCCCGATCCAGATCCAGGCCACCATGGGGTTGACGAAGATCTGCACAATCGCCTGGTTATGACCGGGACTCCCCTCCAAGACCATGTAAAGGTCTTTCATGAGGCCGCCCCGGATGGCCACAGTGGCCACCGGCTGCGCCGATCCGGGGAAGAAGGACAACCCCGGGGTTTCCGTAAAGTTAGCCGATCCTTGCTTTACAACAAAATGGGCCTGGGTCATCTGGTAGCCGGGATGCGTTGCACCTTGTAGGCCCTGGTACTCAATGTGGTAACCTCGGACTGCAATGGTTTGACCCGGAGTCATGGTCCGCGTAATGGTGAGATTATTGGTATGAGACCCCACAACGCCCAGCACGATGATAAGAAACGCAATGTGGGCCAGATAGCCCCCATACCGACGACGATTACCGCGTACTGCGCTCCATAGAGACCGAGGCCACCCGTATTTGGTGGCCACATGCTTTAATCGTGCCGCCCGGTAGAATTCCTGAACCATTGAGCCTAAAGAGAATACCGCGATGATGACCCCAAACAGCTGCAGCAAGGAGTGGTAACCATGAAGATAAGCAAATATCCCGGCGGCGAGGCCGACCACCCATGGCTTCCAGAGTCTCTTGAACATAGACTGCCATCTGGCACTACGCCACCCTACTACCGGCGCGATACCTAACAAGAGAACCAGGCCAAGAAACATCGGCGCGGTCATGGCATTAAAGAAATGAACGGTCAAGACGATCGAGGTGCCCAAAAAGGCTTTGGATATAATCGGGTAGAAGGTCCCAAACAGCACCACGGCCGCTATCGCCGTAAGAAACGCATTCAGTAGCAGGTAAATGCCTTCTTTAGATAGGGTACTATCCATGGCCATGCGATCTTTTAAGGTATCGCGTCTTTTGATAAAGACAAAGGCGCTGAAAGCCAGCGCCACCCAAAACAAGGTGACAAAGTACGGGCCCACCCCGGTACCCGTAAATGAGTGTACGGAATTTTTCAGTACACCGCTACGAGTGATATAAGTACCCACCAAGGTCAAGAGAAAGCTCCCTACCCCTAGAAAAGCAGTCCACCACCGGAACATGCCTCGTTTCTCTTCGATCTGAATCGAATGCAAAAAAGCCGTGGCCACTAACCATGGTAGAAGCGAGGCATTCTCCACCGGATCCCATTCCCAATATCCACCCCATCCGAGTTCCATGTAGGCCCACATTCCACCTAAGACAATGGCCACCGAGAGGAACATCCAAGCAAATAGCATCCATCGCCGCACCACCGGTACCCACTCACGAGAGGGGACCTTGGTCCAGACCGCTGACAGGATATACGCGGCGGGCACCGCCATCCCAATTAGGCCTGTATACATTGCGGGCGGGTGGATGGTCATGACCAAGTTTTGCAGGAGGGGATCGAGTCCATTTCCATTAGTCGGATTTCCCGCGACTAAACGGAACGGGTCGACCACGATATTGGACATACCCGTAAAAAAAACCAGCAAGGTTCCCAATAGCGGTACTGCCATGGGAGTCATTTGTCCTTCACGAGGCCACCCTCTCCACGCCACAAATGCGGTGTAGAGCGAGAGAATCCAGCCCCAAAATAGCACCGACCCGGAATCTCCACCCCATAAGGCCCCGAGCTTGTAGAGGAGTGGTAAGGCACGATCGGTGTGATTGTAAACCGCCTGAACCGAGTAATCGCCCGTGACCAATAGATACTCCAGAACAAACACCGCGGCCGTAAGCGCAATGGCAATGCCCACGGCCGCTCCTCGCACCGATTCTCTCAGTGAAACATTATGAGTGCGGTTGGTCCACCAACCCACTACCACTGTGTAGAGGGCCGCTACCAACGCTAGAAAGAGCGCATAACGTCCTAACAACGGCATGGTCATTGGCTGTTTACCTCGTTTCTATCCCTTGGTGGAGGACTTAGCTGCAGCATAGTGGTCTGGGCATTGAACCATCAATTTTTTAGCATCAAATACCCCGTTGACCAATCGCCCTTGGACAATGGCGCTGGCGTTCTTGAACTGCTCGTTTGGCATGGGGCCTTGATACAAGATGGGCATGCTAACGCCTTTTGCCTCCAGCGTGAATCTTAGTGTGCTATGAGCGGCATTAAATTTAACACTGCTACTAAGTAGGGTACCCTGCACTCTTACGATTTCATTCGCGTACCGGCTATATTGCTGGCGGTACTGATTGACGGGAACGAAATAGCTGGACAAGTTTGAGCCTTGGAGAACAATATAAACGAGGGCCGCTAGAACCACCAGGGTTCCAATTTGCAACCGTAGTTTTTTGGTCATCACCCATCCCACCTCACTGCACGACCACTCCTGCATGCCAAGACTTGCGTCTGAATTGTACCACAAACTGGGCTTGTTGACTGAAATTTCACATCATCCCAATTTAATTTAACCAAAAATCTCGCAATTACTATACTATTAGTGTTGATACGCAGAAAAGACCAACGGAGATCTCCTCTTGAAATGGAGGGCCAGAACTGGTACACTAATGCCTGCACTAAGACATAAATTATTCGCCGAAGTGGTGGAATAGGCAGACACGCGGTGTTCAGGGCGCCGTGGGCAACAGCTCGTGTGGGTTCAAGTCCCACCTTCGGCACCATAAATCAATTTGAGCACATTGTCGCAACCTATTCTAGGGATAAAATCGTCTTGATTGAGAAAATGAAAGACCCGACACCACAAAATTGGTGAATCGGGGCTTTTTTGTTTTGCGTGTCCTTCTGATCGCACTTATCCCAATTAAACGAAGTGGAGTGCTGTGATATCGGACATCCTTCATCGCTTCAATGGACCTGGGGGTTGACGGCCCAGACATCGTAAAATTTTGGTATCCTTAAATCGGCGGATATTAAGCTATCTCCGGAACAAGATTATGGCAGTTCCGAGGAATGGCGACCAGGGAAGGGGCCAGAGGTGGTGACTTATGCGGTATGGCGTTTTGTGGTGGAAGGTGCGGCTGGAATCCTGTTATTTGTCCTGTATAAGGATTTTTGGATACGAATCATGACGATCGTAGGCATTATAGGCGTCGTGGCCTGCACAGCAACTTTCAATTGGTACACCACCTCGAACTTGTTTTGGCATCACTTGGGTCTTGGCTTTTCCTTGATAGTGGCCACGCAAATTGTTCGGTATGGTTTTCCCTTCGCGATCGGCGCGGTGGGGCGCAAACCATAGCCCCTATCAACCCTTCTCACCGGCTCAAATTCGGTCTCCGGAAACTGCGGGTCATTGCCGGTACTTGGCGAATAGAGGACACATCTTGGTTCTCGGTGGCACCCACTCATAGTAACCATGTCTGAAGGCTGCGATTTCTTTTACCGTGAATGGTTAGGTGGGCATGGCCGCCTTTCCATAGCAGGGTACCGACAGATCCGGGATACTAGTGTCGCGCCACCGTTTAGGCGAATTTTAGCCAATCCTCATGCGTCACCCATCGTATTGCAGCACTCCCTGTAGAAATATCCGTGCAAAGATGTCTCCGATAGTAGAGGGATTGAGTTCGCCATCCCCACGCATCCAGGTGTAGGTCCAATTACACTGGCCGAAAAGTGACAAAGTCAAAAGACGCGCGGATACGTCCTGGCGAAACGCGCCCAGGGTTTGCCCCCACCTAATGGTGTCTTCATATATGCCCTGGTAGCGATCCCGAATCAGACGCACGGCGTCAAATTGAGCGGAAGGTAACCGGTGCATTTCACGAAAGAATACCGTGACCTCGTCGTGATACTCTGCAATCGATTCGACTAAGGATACAATTAACTGAACCAGACGGGTTTTTGGATCGTGAGTATTCGCTAGGATTTCTTCTGCCTGCTCCATTTCCGCACCGATAAACCGATGATGAATCGCAAAGAGCACATCCTCTTTGGCAGCAAAATAGTAATAAAGGGCGCCCTTGGTTACCTGAGCTGCCTCCACAATGTCATTGACCGACGTCGCGTCGTAACCTTGTTTAGCAAATAGGACGGTGGCCGCGCGAATGAGTGCCTCCGACACGTCTGTCGTATTCATGATTTTTTGCGGAACACCCGAGCACTAACGCTCGGGCCGTACGGCCGCCCGCTTCGAATGGCCATGTTCACACCTCCTGCCTCGATGTTTTGTCTAAAGCGTCCTTGTGAGCGGACATTACGCAGAATAATGCGTTGACCGGGTTGATGTGCCGCCTAAGCACCACACCTCCCAACCGTCTCCAGCCTCACCATGGCTTACGGCCTCAGGTTGAACAGTTCCTGGTTAGCTCCATGCCCTTGTGTGCCACGGCTAATCAAGGTAGTCCCCCTGGGGGGGCCGGAAAGCCCGTCTTAAAAATTTCCCGGTGGCGGTCTTAGGGATATTATCCACCCAGTGCACTGCTCGTGGTACCTTATAAGCTGCAATATGCTGGCGTAAAAACAAAGTAAGTTGCTCCGCATCCATGTCCCGATAGGCATCGGCCCGCACCACGAACGCCGTCACCGCCTCGCCTCGGTAGGCATCTGGTAGACCCACGACCACCGCCTCCACCACACCCGGATGCCGGTACAAGGCGTCTTCCACATCCCGTGGCCATATCTTGTTACCGGCCGATACAATTACGTCTTTCTTACGGTCCACGATAAAAATCCATCCGTCCGCAGTTATCCGGGCCACGTCCCCGGTTAGAAACCACCCATCTCGGAAACTTTGTTGGTTGGCCTCGGGACGCCGCCAGTAGGTATCAATAATCGAGGCGCCGCGCAACGCCAATTCACCTAGGTGTCCAATCGGAACATCTGTCGAACCGTCGTCGGCCAAGGGAAAAAGTTTTGCGTCTATCCCATTCCCCGCTTTGCTCACCGCCAACGCCCCCGACTCTTGATCAATGGGCGCACGATCTCTCCAAGGCACCATAACCAGGCCATTTGTGCTCTCAGTCAATCCGTATACATTATGGATGTACACACCTGTCCGCTCTTCAAAGGCTTGTACCGTGGCGACTGCCACCGGTGCCCCACCACTATATGCTGCCACGAATGAAGACAGATCATATTGATCCAAGTCGGGCAGTCCCAAGATGCCCAAATACGTTGTGATGGCTCCTACCGTAAAGGTGACCCGGCGACGTTGAATCGCAGATACGGCCACGACGGGGTCAAATCGATACATCAGTACCAAGGGGCCAGCGAGTACCACAGCGAGCGCCAATCCTGCCACCACTCCCGTTATGTGAAATAGAGGGGCAAACGCGATATTAACGGTGGTGTCGGAGAATGGGACCATCTCGCGATACACTTCCACATTGTGCAACATGTGGCCATGCGTATTCATAGCACCTTTAGGACTCCCGGTAGTGCCCGAGGTGTAGGTGAGAAGGGCAACGTCTAAGCCGCGTCCGGCATACCACTCCGAGGCTTGTAACCGGGGCTCATCCAAAAAATCGTGATACCACCATACCGTCTTTTCTCGCAGTAAGGCCATATCGTCCTCCGGAAGCCATCCCGGCGCGACTCCGGTAAAATCTTGTCGATCATGGACCAGGACCACATTGAGGGACTCATCAAGATCCACAATTTGCATGATGCGGTCCGCGACAGAATTTAATGCCACAAAGATTTTTGCGCCGCAGTCGCGTAGTTGTTGACTAATTTCGGCCGGCTGCAACATGACATTAACTGGAACTACTATCCCTCCTAAAGCCCAGATCGCGAAGTGCATCACGACTGAAGCCGGCATATTCTGCAGCATCACGGCCACCCGGTCACCCACCCTGACCCCAATCGTT
>JAKAAL010000454.1 GCA_021802375.1 Bacillota bacterium
TGGGGCCTGGTGAACGAAGCCGTTCCGACGGAGAAGCTGGATCAAACTGTGCTCTCTATGGCCCAACGTCTGAGTGAGAAGAGCCCTTTCGGATTGCTCAACATTAAATATCGGGTATCCGGATTTTCGTGTGGATTTATGGCTGGTACAATGACCTGCTAAATTTTACCTGAGTGTGGATCGATCCGATGCTCTGGGGCCAACATGGCGATGAGCTTTGCAAAGTCGGAACCCAGAGGGCGGATTGCAGTGACATCGCGTCGGACCTGGTGGGTGGGCATTCCCTGGAGCGAACGATGCGCCATCCGGTCCTGCATGACCGCCGTAAACGGTTCGGACCCATAACGGGGCGTTTCGAGTTTTTGGACACCCGCTGTATACAGCATTTTTGCTCGTAGCACTTCAAATGAATAGCCCCGGCCCAGACGTTGCATGGCGCGAATAAGATTGTTGGCCGATTCGGTATAAGCATTGGTCACCGGTTGGTCAAAATAGGCAAAGATTTCGTCATGCCAGTTGTGCATCGCTGTGGTCAGGGGCGAAAAAAACGCTTCAAGCTCCTTCGAGAGGGATTTTTCCCAGTCTTGGTATGCCCGTTCGGCTAATGCTTGAGAAGGCGCTTCATATATCGCAAAAAATGCCTCCTTGGCTTGATAGGCGTCCCCTAATAACGGAAGGTTCCTTGTCCAAGATTCCACCAATACCTGCTCCATCGGTTGGAGGTCGTGAGGGCGACGCAACAGGAGAAATCGATCATGCATCAGGGTTTTTCGCTCTTTGGCCGATAAGCTCAGTCGAAGCTGCTTGCGGACACCATCCAATCCCGCATTGGCCATGCGGATGACATGAAACTTGTCTACCACAATGCGCGCTTGGGGAAGCGCATCCCGTACGGCTTCCCGGTAAGGGCGCCACATATCCATGGTGACCCATCGCACCGCTTGAGGTTTTGACAAATGCAACAGATAGGTCGCCACGCGATCGTACCGGCGACTAGGCAAGAGATCCAGCAAGGTTTGCTCACGAATATTGGTTAGCACACAGCGAGGTTGTCCCATCACCACTTCATCGATGCCGAGAAATTCCGGCGTCACAACGCGCCGTTGGGCATCCCAATTCGCCACGGCTTCCCCAAAGAGTACACGCACGGTCTTCTCGTCGAGCCCGACTTCCTCAGCCAATGCCGTAAAAGGACGTGATAGGACTTTTTCCGCCACGTACATCTTAAGCCGCGCCGTCACGCGATGATGTTCATCCATGCCGGGGACCTGATCCAAAAAGGTATGTCCACAGCGAGGGCACCGATAGCGTTGGCGTTGCACGACCAACCCGACGCGTTTTCCATGCATGGGAAGGTCACGAAATTCCGGGGTAAGAATCCCGTGTTTGTCGATTTTGTCGGAATGGCAAAATGGGCAACACGTATACGATGCCAGCGTCTTTATCGTAAACCGATAATCGTGTGGGCTTTCTTCCCATTGGTCTAGGGCCCACCCTGAGAGATTTAATAGATTCATCCTTTGAGGGAGAGCCGTGCCGGCACCTCATATCACGACCAGCATGCGACGCTCCCGTTCACCTCGCTTTGGCCCTACGCCATTCTCGGGCGAGGGGACGTGGCATTACTCCACCGTGGCCTCTACCCTACGCTCTTGCACGAAATAGCGAATGGTGGGTCCCACCGCTAAGGCGGCCAGACCACACAAGATCCCAATGCGAAAAAACCCGCCGGTTGCTAAGAGCGCGGCCGAGGTGGCTGTCGCCATCGATGCTCCGAGATACATGGCCGAACTATTCAACGACAACACGGCGCCCCGGATCGAGGGGCTTAATTCAGACACCAGCGCCGTCAGTGTCGCCGTGCCGGAGCCCAGGGCGACGTTCCAGACGACCTGGGCGATAATCGCCGCGACCAGCACCCGAGTGAACAACGAGAAGCTCACGACACACACGGCCGCCACGATACTGGCCCCCATCATGACTCGGCGCCTTCCGATTTTGTCCGACCATCGGCCTCCGAGGATGTTTCCCATCATGTTGCCGAATCCGGCGACCATGATAATGAGTCCAATCTCCGCCACATTCAAATGAAAATTGTGCGTGTAATACACCCCGATGTAGGCAAACATGCCGTACAAGCCGGCCATCCATAAAAACGACGAGAGCAGGGAAAAGAAGACCGGGGTCTGGGTGAAGGCCGTACGGAACTGGCGCTGATAGACTGACCATATGGGGACCGCAGTCATCTGCGGTGGCGGGGTGGCAGTCACCGTTTTTCCCACCACCAAGATCACGATGCCCGTCAACACGCCCACCACCCAAAAGGGGGTCCGCCAGGTCGTTCCGAAGGCTAAGAAAGATCCGAGCGGCACGCCGATCACCGAGGCACTCAATAGTGCCCCCATGACGAGCCCCATCGCCTGACCCCGTTGTTCATAAGGGACACGGTCCCCGACCAGGGCGAAAATCGTCGGCATAATGATGGCGCCGCCGAGACCAGCCAGGGCACGAAACACCAGCAGTTCCGAAAAGGTCTGTCCCCATCCGGTCAACGCGGTACTAATGCCGAAGATGAAGAGTCCACATAAAAGGACGGTCTTTCGCCCGAAGTGGTCCGAAACGGGGCCAAACAGGGGGGCTGAAAGGCCATACGCCAGGGCATACATCGTGACGAATAGCCCGCCAGCGTGAGCCGGGACATGCACCGTGGCGGTCATCGCAGGAATCAGGGTTGACACCAACATCGAATCCATGCCGACCAAAAACGCTCCCAATGCCATGATCCCTAACAAACGCTGAGCGGGCAGCCTGCGTCTCGCGGGTTTTTGTTTAGCCATATAACATCCTCCATTTACGATTAATCGATAAAAAACAGGGGGAACGAAACGTTATTTATCCCCGGTCAAGCATATCGGAGGCGGTTGCACGCACGTTGGAATGGGTCGTGGTCCACAGCACTAACCTTTCCTCCGTCCCCGGTTCATCAGCCCGGTCAGGAGGGCAATCGTTCCACACAGGACGGGCAACACAGGAAACGGCCATCGGCTCATCACCCATCCTCCGAGCCAGGCTCCCAGAGCAATGCCGCTGTAGAGGGCCGCATTGTTCCACGCCATGGCCATGCCCCGGCGTCCGGGATAGCGCTCAGCCAGGAGGGACTGGAACGCGGGAAAGAAGGCATACGCCGCCCACGCGAAAAACAACAGCACCGGATAGAGCAAAATTGTTGAACGGAAGAGGAATCCGATGAGGACCAAGAGACTACCGAGACCGAAGAGCCCTACGGTCGACAGCCGCCGGGCACCGAACCGATCCGCCAGGCGACCGCCGCTCAGACTGCCGACCGTGGCCCCGATGCCATAGGCGGCGAATACGATGGCCACTAAACCCGTGGAAAGGTGGTCCACGCGCTGCAATCCCGTGCCGAGGTATGTATAAAAGCCATACACCGCCAGGGCCCAGAAGCCGGTGACGGCCACATCCCTCAGGAGAGGTCTCCACGGCGTTCCGATGGTCGACGAAACGTGTGGGATCTCGGGGATTACCAGCCCCCCAGGCCAAACCCGCCAATTCGCGAAAACCAGAATCGCGGTGCCTATTGAGAGGCCGAGAAAGACGACGGGCCATCCGGCCCATCGCGCGATGAGTGCCCCCAGCGGAGCCCCAGCCCATAAGGACATCAGTAATCCGGAGCCCACAATGGACAGCCAACGTCCTCGATGTTGCGCGGGCGCGACATCGCCGATGAGGGCATAAATGGACGGCACCACCGCGGCGGTCGCAAATCCGGACAACATGCGACTCCCCACGAATAGGCCAAAGGTGGGCGCCACACTCGTCAAGGTGTTCCCGAGGCTAAATCCGATGAGCCCCCAGAGAATGACCGGACGCTTGCCGACCCGATCGGCGCGTGCTCCCCACCACGGCGCCCCCACCGCATAAAGGACGGCAAACGCTGTGACCATCCACCCGGCTACGGATGGAGTGACCGTAAAGTGGTGAGCCAAAGTGGGCAAGAGCGGAGAGACGACAAAGAGATCGGTGCCCACTACAAAAAGTGTCATCCAGCCCACCGCAAGACGCAACCGTGGCGCAGCCAACCTCTGTCTCATGACCGGCACCTCACGCCCTTTATCTCTATCCAATCGCTTCTATATCCGGAATTGGAGCGCAAAAATCACCGACGCGTCACCGCCTCATGAACCCAGCGCTGTGAGGCGTCTTGATGCGCTGCGGGCAGTTTTTCTTTGAGGGTCTCATGCAATCCTGCCAGCGTGCGCGCTTGCAGATACGATCGCATCTGCTGTTCCGCTTCCAACATGATGACTTTAATCGTACAGGGAGAGCATCGGACATAATCCGGTAGCTCCTGTCCCTGAAAGAGCACACTATTTCTCCGGACCTCCGTGCAGTGAAACATCGGCGTGGGGCCCTCAATCGCTTCGACCACCTCCCAGAGAGAAATCTGAGCCGGGGGACGGGCGAGTTGATAGCCCCCTTTGACGCCCGGCATCGAACTCACTAGTCCCGCCTTAGCCAACTTGGTGAATGTCTTGGACAGGTAGCTATCCGCAACCCCGAGGTAGGTGGCGATATCCCGAATGCCCAGGCTGGTGCCTTCCGGCACATGAATCAGCAACACGAGGCTATGTAACGCATATTCCACGCCGATACTATATTGCATGTGACACCCCCAAACACCTTGTTTATGTCTCTGCGATATCTATAATAACCCCAAATAGACGGCGCGTCAATTTGGAATAGCCGGGAATGGTCGCGTCTTAAAAAGTGACCGATCTTGTCCTGTTTGAATCCCGAATGAGGATAGGTGGGGTTCGCATCCCACATGCTTCTCCGAAGACACTA
>JAKAAL010000455.1 GCA_021802375.1 Bacillota bacterium
CAAGCCAGCAAAGCGCGACTCGATCGCGTTAAACGGGAGGTTTCATCCCAGTTGGCGGAGATCTCCGGCCGATTATCGCAAGCCAGCGAGACCGAGAGCATTCAAGAACTGAGCCCGTACGACAATCATCCCGCCGACTTGGGTAGCGAGACCTTTGCGCGAGAATTAGACAGTGGCCTGAGGCTGCAATTGCAGCGTCGATGGGATGAGGTGCAGCGCGCGGAAGAAAAGTGGATTCAGGGAACGTATGGCCAGTGTGATGGCTGTCACCAAGCGATTGCCGAGGATCGGCTACGTGCCGTGCCTGAAGCCAACTTTTGCCTTGCTTGTCAGGAGAAACGGGAAGTCTCCTACCAACCTCCACCCTCCGAAACTCAGGTGGTGCCCATGCCGTTTGGGGTGGTCCCGGAGCGCGAATCGGTGGAATTGGACGGTGAGGACATTTGGCAGTCCGTCGCCCGTTGGGGGACATCTAACTCCCCTCAGGACGTACCCCCGGCGGTGGATTACCAAGAGACATTCGTCGATTTCACGGACGGCCAAGACCAGGTGGAAACGGTAGACGAGTTAGTGGACGAGGCCGGTCAAGGCCTCCTCGAGTCTGCTCGGCTGCGTCCCTTGCGCGAGGCCCGGCGAACGGAAGAAGAATCTGCCGAATATTGAATGCGTAGGTCAGCCCTCATCCGTCGTGTTTCGCGGTGGATGAGGGGTATGATGGGACATGTCCCAACTTCACTATGGTATTGGACTAACGGGTTGTTGATTGAAAGAGGGCTACGATTGAAAGAGGGCTACCATGACCATTGTTCATATGCTAGATGGAAACCGACTGGTACTGGCTCTAAATGGCGAGCTGGATCTGACTACGTCGGGTGCACTTGCCCAGGCGCTGGACGAGATGCTTAACCATTTTCCCCAAAAACAGGTAGCATTAGATCTGGGCGAGGTGGACTTCATTGATAGCTCGGGCCTAGGCGTCATCTTAGGACGCTATCGACGACTGAACCAACAGGGTCGTCAGCTTAGCCTGGTCTCGGTAAAACCCAACGTGCGGGTGATCTTGGAGATCGCCGGGATTTTATCGCTAGTCCCGGTGAGTTTCACGGGCGTTAAGGCATAATTCTTGGATTCAGGCGCTTCGAAAGGAGTCGGACATGGTGAATCAATTGCACATGCGCTTTCGTTCGGTGGCCGAAAATGTCGGTCTTGCCCGGCTAAGCGTGGCCCATATGGCGGCACGGGCTGGATTCTCCTTGAGCGATATCGAAGAAATCAAAGTGGCCGTCTCGGAGGCGGTGTCCAATGCAGTCATCCATGGTTATGGCAACCGCACGGACGGCTGGGTGGCCGTAGAATGCAGCGTGGAGGGGCCAGAGCTTACCGTTTCGGTGGAAGATTGGGGTGTTGGCATCAAGGATGTGGCTGAAGCGCGGCAGCCGGAATACTCTTCCGACCCGGAACGCATGGGTCTCGGGTTTGTCTTCATGGAATCGTTTATGAACCAAGTCACGGTGCGCTCCCAGGTGGACCGGGGGACGCGAGTGGAAATGAGTCGAACATTTGCGATGCAGGAGGTGCTTAGCGGCGATGCCCAATGACGAGGGATGGGACCAAGCCGTCGAGGAACCATCCCTGTATCAAAGGGCACAGCACGGTGACGAACGGGCGCGGGAAGAATTGGTCAAACGCCATTGGAACTTAATCTGGCATATCGTGCACCGATTTCAGGGAAGAGGCTACGATGCGGATGACCTGTTTCAAGTGGGATCGATTGGACTCTTGAAGGCCATCGATCGGTTTGAAGTTCAGCGCGGGCTTAAGTTTTCCACCTACGCGGTTCCCTTGATTATGGGCGAGATCCGTCGATTTCTCCGAGATGACCAACCTATCCGGGTGGCTCGCTCTTTACGGGAACTGGGGTTGAAGGTGGAACAGGCGAGACTTCGCTTGGGGCAACGATTGGGTCACGATCCCAGCGCCATGGAAATTGCCGGAGAATTATCCCTCGACGTCACTGACATTACGGAAGCCATGGAAGCTCTGCGGCCTATTTCCTCGTTGAGCCAATCCGTGGACACGCCTAGCGGCAACGAAACTCGTTTGGAGGACAATGTACGCGATCCCAAAATGGAAGCCGATCTCGTGGAACAACTTGCTCTGGGCGAAGCGTTTGAGCGGTTGGAGGCACGTGAACAGTTCATTTTACAATCAAGATTCGTAGAAGGCAGAACGCAAATGGAGGTGGCCAAACGGCTAGGCATATCCCAAGTCCAAATTTCTCGCCTAGAGCGGCGCGCTCTCGACCGCCTTCGGGGTGCCCTGGAAGACCCTCCCGACTAAAAAGGTTTTGGCCGGCTGGTGCTTCGCAAGAGCGCGTTTTTCCCTTGTCCGCTGTCTGAAAACGCCTTCCCCGACCCCTTTCCAGACGTTTTAACCCAGCCTATGGCCGTAAACGGCCTCGGCGTCCCGTGGCTTCTTCCTTGGCAGGGCCCATCAGTGTGCGTAGCCCGCGCCGCCCTTCCGTGCGGGACGACTCTGCTGTGACGTCGGCCGGGACCGGTGACACTTTGCTCGGAGAAACGGCTAACAGGAGTAAAAGCGGCGATCGGGCGAATACTAGTCCTGGATCACCAACAGGTCAAGAGGATACAGGGAGGCTCGACGCATGGGCAAAGTGGCCAAGGTCATTGAATTGGTGGGGGAGTCATCATCTAGTTGGCAAGACGCGATGGAGGACGCAGTGCGAGAGGCCAACAAGACGATGGAAAACATTACCGGCGTGGAGGTTACAAACTGGACCGCGACGGTAGCCGGCGGAAAAGTCAACGAATATAAAGTTGACGTGAAAATTGCCTTTGGCGTCGATTCCGGCGGGCGTTAGGCTGAAGGATTCACTCGTTGTCACCCCGAGGCCTGGCTCAGAGCTTAGCCTCGGGGTGAAAAAAGTCGCGTGAGGAGAAATTATGGGCACAAATTGGAAAGACGGCAGTCGAAAGCAGCGAGTCCAACGCTTTCATGACTACGCCAATCAAACGCGGCCCCGGATAAAGGTGCTTACTAACGTTGGCTGGGCCTTCCTCATCGGAGGCATCATCTCGTTATTCGGACAGGCCGTGATGTGGATTTTCCAACAATCGGGGTTTTCCACCAAATCCGCGGCTACACCCACGGCCATCGTCCTAGTGGGCATGGGAGCGTTATTTACCGGTTTGGGCTGGTACGACCGTATCGTGAAGCGGGGTGGGATGGGCGGCAGTCTACCCATCACAGGCTTTGCCAACGCGATGGTGGCCCCCGCCATGGAATATCGCAGCGAAGGGTTAGTTCTAGGCATTGGCGCCAAGTTGTTTACCGTGGCGGGACCTGTCTTAGTCTATGGAATGGCTATGGCCTTTGTCGTTGGCGCGGTGCGTTATGCTTTCGGAATTATCCGCTGATGGCCGTGGAACGACGATCGGCATCCTCGTATCGTCTGCACAACGTCTTTCTTGCAGGCACTGCTGCCGTGGCCGGTCCCAAAGAGGGCCAGGGACCGCTATCTGGCTATTTCGATCGCGTGTGGCCCGATGAAGGTAGCGAGTACCCATCCTATGAGAAGGCCGAACAGGCCCTATTGCAGGAGTCGGAAACCCTTGCGCTTAAAAAAACCGGTCTCGAGTGGTCTGACATCGATCTGGTCTTGGGAGGTGATTTACTTGACCAACTGATTACCACCAATTTCGAGGCCAGACAGCATCAACGTCCCCTGTTCGGGGTGTTCTCCGCATGCGCCAGCTTTACGGAAGGCTTAGCCATCGCCGGTCTGATGCTCGGGCAAGGGGGCCCCAATACGGCGATGGTGACGGCCGTGAGCCATCATCTTTCCGCTGAGCGCCAGTTCCGCTTTCCCCTGGAACTTGGATATCAGCGGGCACCCACGGCATCATGGACGGCCACGGCGGCTGGCGCTGCCATCGTCCAACGGTCATCCAGCGACCTCCAACTGGATTCGATCACCATTGGGCGAGTGATTGATTTTGGCTGTCGCGATCCTAACGATATGCCTACCGCCATGGCGCCAGCTGCCGTGGACACGATTCGGCGTCACTTCCAGGCTCTCGGTGAAAGCGAGGACGATTATGATGCGATCGTCACCGGCGACCTGGGGCGATTTGGGGTGGACCTAGCCCAGCACATGGCGTTGGACGAATACCATCTACGCCTCGAGCAAAAACTGCAAGACTGTGGGCAGCTCCTGTACCACATTGACGAGCAAGATGTGCATAACGGGGGATCCGGCCCCGGATGTTCCGCAGGGGTGTTTTCTGGATATCTGGCCCGAAAACTTCGAGACGGATCCCTAAAGCGCATCTTGCTCGTGGCCACGGGGGCTTTATTTTCACCGAAGTCCTATCAACAGGGAGAGAGTATTCCCGCCATTGCCCACGCGGTGGCGATTACAAGACAGGGGGAGAGATCATGACCTTTGTCTGGGCGTTCATTATTGGGGGAGCCATGTGCGCGCTGGCCCAGCTCGTGCTGGACAACTTTAAGCTCACCCCGGCCCATGTTTTAGTTCTTTTTATCGTGTTAGGAGCCTTGGCCAGCGGATTTGGCGTCTATCAAAAGTTGGTGCAGTTCGCAGGGGCTGGGGCCATCGTGCCTTTGCCAGGGTTTGGCTATACCCTGGTGGAAGGCATCGATCAAGCAGTGAAAACGAAGGGGCTGATCGGCCTGTTTTCGGGAGGTTTCACGGCGGCCGCCAGCGGAATCAAGGCAGCCTTGATCTTCGGATTGGCCGCGGCCTTGATGTTTCGGCCGAAGGCCTAAGCCAACGGGCGAACAGGATGAGATGACGGCACGTAGGAGGAGTAAGGTGAAAA
>JAKAAL010000456.1 GCA_021802375.1 Bacillota bacterium
GGCATCATTGACGAAGCCTGGCACTGTCATGTCGCCGCCGTTCGCGACAACCTGCCTGTCGTCATTCCCACGCTTCACGTTCGCATCGACGATCAACTCTATATTCACGGCGCAGTAGCTGCCGGACTGTTTAAGGACATGGGACGTGAAACGCCTATTTCTGTCGCCATCACCCATCTCGACGGACTGGTGCTGGCGCGCTCGCTCTACAACCATTCCGCCAACTATCGCTCGGTGGTGATTTTTGGCATAGCCCGGGAAGTGGTCGATGCCGACGAAAAGATGGCGGTCTTTCACGCTTTGGCTGACCGTATCGCTCTGGGACGCTGGGAAGACGCCCGCATGCCTAATGACATTGAGGTACGTACCACCCGGGTATTTGCCATCCCGCTGGACCAAGCGTCGGCCAAAATTCGTTCGGGTCCGCCCGCAGACGACCCTGAAGATATGGATCGCGCAACCTGGGCAGGGGTGCTCCCCCTAAGGGCCACTTACAGCACCCCCATTGCTGATCCCCAGCAAGTCCCCGCAATCCCGCTCCCCGACTACTTAACCAGGCTGGTGACTCCCGATGCCTAGACTGGAGTTGGGCGATGCACAATCCCTCTATTATGCGCGCAGTCTCGTTATGTTCTGGCCCTTATCAACAAAGTGGCACAGGGACAGGGATTGCGATAGGCATAGGGCAAATGTTACCTTGTTACCGCACATAACGACGAATTCTTGGCCCATCACCTCGGGCGTGATCCGGAACCAAATGGCTCCTCAGGGCCACCCTCGATACGGATACGGCATCGATGTCGGCTCAGGTAGGACATTTTGAGTGACATGGAATGTCCGCACTCCGGCGGACGGGGAATATATTTAGAGGTTTACCTGTTGACGTTATATGGCCAGTGCCATTCGTTGCTGAGCGTAATATCCGTGCTCTGACAACAAAAATAGGAAGACCCGGAGGACCTTTCCGTGAACGCCGCCCTATCCAGGACGTCGGCACAGTTCTGCTAACCCGCATGGTTGTGCGGATCGCGTCAGGGGTGAACAATTTCTCCGATGGTTTATAGTAGCCGCATGAACACATTATCGACTGCTACATCCTTTCCCTTGTCCGAAGTCACGGTGCGTCTGGTCACGAGCGACGAAGTGGCGCGTTGGCAGGCCCTTATGGCCCGCCATCATTATTTAGGGTTTCCCGGCTTTGTCGGAGAACGCCTGTATCAGGTGGCCGAATGGCAGGGGCAGTGGATGGCCCTCATAGGCTGGACCGCTGCGGCCTACCGGTGCCGGGCCCGGGAGGCCTGGATTGGCTGGACCCCCGAACAGTGCCGCCGTCGGCTACGGTTCGTGGCCAATAATGCCCGGTTTCTCATTGTCCCCGGTGCTCACGTGCCCAATCTCGGGTCGCGGGTATTAGGCTTAGCCACGCGTCGTCTCAGTGCGGATTGGCAAGCCATTCATGGCCATCGCGTGGTGTTGGCCGAAACCTTTATCGACCCCTCGCGCTTTCGGGGGACGGTCTATCGGGCGGCTAACTGGCAGGATATCGGGACGACCCTCGGCTTTGGGCGGCATCATGGGACCTATACGTGGCATGGGCAGACGAAACGTGTAGCCGTCTTGCCCTTGGTGCCTCAGGCACGGTCCTGGCTCACGGAAGCATTAGAACGAGAACTTGAACGGCTTCATTACACGCCACAGACCCGACTGTATTATCGTCGAGTGTGGCGACACATCTCCACCTTCCTAGAACAACAGGGAGCTGTCCAATTTACGGAAGGTCTCGGTCTCCGATTTTTGGAGGCGCGTTATGATTATCCGGTCTTAGAGGAGGCCGGAAAGCTGAACCAGAGTATCATTAATGTCGGACGGGTGGTGCGGATGTTAGGCGACTTCCAGCAACACGGCAGTATCCTTCGTCGGTACTACAAGCAACGTCAATTACTACAAAATCCGTCGTTCACAGCGGTATTGGAAGCCTATATCCAGACCTGTGGCGACCGCTACTCACGTGTGACTCAAGACCATTATCGAAAGAGTGCCGAGAAGTTCCTTAGCTTCTTGGAGTCTCAGGAGATCACTGTGCTCGGGCAAATTACGGCGCGGCATTGCCGCGCCTATATCGAGACCTGGATGGGGTATCAGCCAAAGACGATCGAACAACAACTCTGCGGGCTTCGGTCCTTTTTGCGATATGTCCATCAGGCGGGGCAACACGAGCACGATCTCAGCCCGACCTTACCGTCTGTCCGCGTAGCACGGCAAGCTCGGATCCCGTCGGCCTGGACCCCCGAGCAAGTCAAGCAGGTGTTAGAGGTTATCGACCGGGGCAATCCTACGGGCAAACGTGATTATGCCATGATTTTACTGGTGGCGCGCTTAGGTTTGCGCTCCATGGATGTGAAGCATCTCCAACTCCAGCATCTTCTCTGGGCAGACAACCGAATGGAGTGGGTTGCTTCCAAGACGGGACAGCGCCTCACACTGCCTCTGTTGCCCGATGTGGGGTGGGCCATCATTGACTATCTGAAACATGGTCGACCGCAGGTCGACTCCCCGTATGTGTTTTTGCGCCATCTGGCACCCCTTGAACCCTTTGCTGATGACGACCACCTCCACCAGATTCTAGAGAAGTATCGTCGCATGGCCCATGTTCCGCTGCCACCCCAGCGGAAGCGCGGATTCCATGCATTGAGACACACCTTAGCCACGGCGCTGTTATCCCAAGATACGGCGTTGCCGGTCATTGCCCAGATTCTCGGGCATGCGGATGTCGATTCCACCGCCATTTACCTCAAGGTGGATGTTGACCATTTGCGGGCCTGCGCCGTGGATCCCGAGGCGGTGTTGCACCTATGACAACGTTTCATTACACCAGTAGTCTGGCGTCCCTGATCGAGGGCCTGATTCAACAAAAACGGGCGATCGGCTATTCGTATCGAGGGGAAGCCCGTATCCTCTACCACTTTGATCAATTCATCCACAATCAGGGATGGACGACCCCAACGCTCGAAAAACCGGTGGTGGAGGCATGGACGCAGCGGCGGTCGCACGAAGCCCATGCCACGTGGCGGCATCGGTGCTCACCGGTTCGCCAGTTAGCGCTTTATATGAGGGATCTAGGGATCCCCGCGTACGTGTTACCGACAGGCCAGGTTTCCAAGGGTTCTCCCTATATTCCGCACATTTATAGTGATGCCGAATTAGTGGCATTTTTCCGGCAGGTGGATGCGTGCCGCTATCAAGCGGAAGCTCCTTACCGTCACTGGACCTTACCCCTGCTGTTTCGCGTGTTGTACGGAACGGGCATGCGGTTGTCCGAGGCACTACACTTACGACTCGAAGATGTGGATGACCAAGCGGGAATCGTCACCGTTCGGGATGGCAAATTTCATAAGGATCGGCTCCTGCCGATGGCGGAATCGCTTCGCCAGCAGTTGGTGGCCTATCGCCAACAGGTCCATCGACTCTCGTTACCCGATACGATCTATTTCCTCGGCGGCCCCGACCGCCCGTTGACGGGCGGCAATGTATACAAAAACTTCCGTCGATTTCTGTGGCGCGCGGGGATTTCACATGGCGGATGGAGTAAAGGCCCAAGGGTGCATGATTTTCGCCACACCTACAGTGTGCATTGTTTGCGCCGGTGGGTGCGCGAGGGGCAGGACGTGACGGCAGCGTTGCCCTTGCTCAAAACGTACCTTGGTCACTATTCCTTTCGAGACACCGCGCATTATCTCCGCCTCACGGCGGAGCTATACCCGGACATTGTGCTGCGAATGGAAGAGACGGTAGGCCATGTCCTGCCACCCGTGGGAGGTGAGGGCCATCAAGCCGACTGATTTTGCGCGGGCACTCAGTATGTATCTCACCCAGTATCTGCCGGGACAACGCAACCTACGACCGCACACGATCCAATCCTATCGGGATACGTTTAAGCTCCTCTTGCGGTATTGCCACGAGGTGCGCGGGATGGCGATCGAGCACCTGACGCTCACCGACTTCGACGACGTCCTTATTCGCGCCTTTCTGGATTGGCTGGAAGCCGAACGGCACAACACGATTTCCACCCGCAATCAACGATTGGCGAGCCTACATGCCTTCTATCGTTATCTCCAAGGCGAAGATCCGACGGGCCTCCTGTCCTACCAGAAGGTTCTCGCCATTCCGCAAAAGAAGACGGCAACCCCGATTGTGCAACATCTGCCACCCGAGGTCCTCAAACTGGTTCTCGCTCAGCCCGATCGCACCCGCCGGATGGGCCGGCGAGATGCAACATTGCTCGCGACGCTCTATGACACCGGGGCCCGGGTTCAAGAACTGGTGGATTTGAGGGTCCGGGATGTGCGTTTGGACGCCCCCGCTATTATCAGTTTAACGGGCAAGGGAAACAAGACCCGAAAAGTACCGCTAATGACTCCCACGACTAGTTTGATTCAGCACTACATGGCGGAATGGCGGCTGGGTCCCAATGGGACCCAAGACTGGCCGCTCTTTATGAACAGCCGACGTCAGCCGCTGACACGGGCCGGTGTGGCCTTTATTCTCGACAAATATACACAACAAGCGCGTGCCCAGTCCGCAATCGTCCCACAGCACGTGACACCCCATGCCATGAGGCACTCGAAGGCCATGCATTTGCTCCAAGCCGGTGTGAATTTAATTTATATCCGGGATTTGCTGGGACACGTCGACCTGGCGACCACAGAAATCTATGCCCGTGCCGACACCGAACTCAAGCGGCAAGCCATGGAGCAGGCCTATCCCAACCTCATCTCATCGGAGTTACCTGCATGGACCGAGGACCAAGACTTGTTGGAATGGCTCTCCCGGCTCTGATATGCCGCCCCGTTATGCGAAGTA
>JAKAAL010000457.1 GCA_021802375.1 Bacillota bacterium
CGGCCAATGAATTGCGCACGGTCTGTCTCAAACTCATAGGAACCGTGGTCTTCTGCTGAGTACATCGTATGGGCTGCCCAAATCTCCGGCTCTTCCGGTTGACGCGGTCGCCGGTGCGCCAGGAGGTAGCGCTCTTTGGGATTGTGAGCGGTCTCAATAAACAACTTACTAAAGGTCGGATGGGCGCGATCGGCGGCAGGATTCGCAAGAGCGAGTTCCAAAAATGAGGTAACTTCCAAGGTTCGTATCTGACCCGAGTTATTGGTTACAACGAGTCTGCGGATTTCGGCATCCATATCGGGATGGACGGTGACGTTGAGATTCCAGTGGATGTCAAGGCAACGGCCCTGAAAGGTGGTGTGATTGATACGAAATATCGTCTCGATCATGGTTTTGGTCTGACAAGGATAGCGAGTCGCACTCCAGGTCGTGTGGGTGTCGACATCTCGCAGATAAATAGCATATCCTCCAGCGCTTATCACGGGATCGCTGCGCCACCGTGTAATGGCTAAACCTGCCCAGGTTAGTTGTCCGCTGCCATCCTCGCGACTAAAACTTGTTAAATGTCCATTGGAGGCGATATTGATCTGGGGTTTGGGCTCTAGTTCGGTAATTCGGCGGGCCAGGGCGCCCGGAGAAATTTCCATCTGGGGTAGGGAAGGAGGGTTTCCGACGGGCATCGTCATGAGAGCTGGCTTACCGGGGACGCGTTCTTGCAGTAACAAATTGGCGGCTCGCACATGAGGATCTGTTTGCATGCGTTCAATCATCACATCATGGCAAAGAAGATTGGTTAAGGTTAACAAACTCATGGCCTGATGGTGCGCCATAAAGCTTTGCACCACCTGATAACGGCTCCCTTGGGGTAGACGACGGCGGGAAAAATCGACGGCTTCATAAAACCCGTAATCGCCCTTGGCACCTAACGCTTCCAGTTGACCCAGTGATTTCAATGATTCGATGCCGGCATAGGGCAAGGCCATTATCGTGGCATAAGGCGCTACTACCAAATCTTCGTCTAGTCCGCTATCCATACCTAGCCCGGGAACTCCAAAGGCTCGGTATTGGTAGTTCCATTGGTAGTCAAATTGGTAGCAACCGCTTTCGGAAATCCCGAAAGGCACGCCGTGCATTGTCGCATAGCGGCGTTGACGGGCGACCACGCCTCGGTATGTGGCGTCCCACAGCGACTGTCGATAGGTGGGAAAAATGAGGCTGGGCAATAAATACTCAAACATGGAACCGGACCACGATAAGAGAGTTTTCCACCCATTGGAGAGGGTCATAGCACGACCCAATACGAACCAGTGAGACGCAGAAATTTGACCGAGAGCAATCGCCACAAAACTGGTTTGACGCGACTCTGAGGCCAGCAAGTCATAGAGTGAGGTGTCTAGTTGATGACTGCTGAGGTTATAGCCGATGGAAAACAGGTGTTCGTCGGCACTAAACAATGGTCTGAAGTTAGTATTGCCAATGAGATGCCAAATTTGGGACTCTAAGTGTTGGAGGCGGTCAGCCCAGTCTTTTTCTCGATGCCGGCGCTCACGCAAGGCCCGACGCACCACCATTAAATACGCCACGAAGTTTCCGGAGTCTACGGTTGAGACATATCGGGGTTCCGTTGGCTTGGCAGTTTCCGTATCATACCAATTAAAGAGGTGGCCATGCCACTTTTCCATCGCAGCGAGTGTTGCCAAAGTGGAATCTATGCGTTGGATCATAGTGGGTGTATCGACCAGGTCCAGATCACGAGCCGCCACCACCGATGCCAGGTACAGGCCAATATTTGTCGGGGACGTTCTGTGGGCAATTTTTTCTCCCATTGGAAACTGAACATTGTCGGGGGGCAGCCACGACTCGTGGGCCGTCACATAGTGGTCGAAAAATGCCCAAATTTGATCTGCCCAGAGTTCTAACTTTGGCTTCGCCGCATCAACCCAACGGGATTGGGGCTTCATCAGGGGCCGGCTCATGTGTTCGATCACATAACCCGAGAGCAGCCACAAAACCGGCAACGCGGTACCGATAATGTGGTCGCCTGGCAACGTGACCATCCACGCCCAGGCGGCAAAGAGGGCGATGGCGGCATAACCTTCCTTTTCGTAGACAAAGGTGCGGGTCCCGTGGCGATTGGTGCGCTTAGCCGGCACCCACTCCAACAAATTGCGCCGACTGACAAACAATCGGTATAGGGTTCTGATAATAGCGATAATATTCCCTACTGCGGTGAAGGGAAGGGTCATCAACTGGACCATACTTTGCTCAAAAGCGAGGCTGATCTGCTTTAAACGGGTGCGACTCCAAAAACCTCCCGCAATGGCTTGGAGCACTGGCAAGAAGATGGTCAATAAGACGATGCCTGCCCAGACGTCGCGGCGCCCTGGTAGCACTGACAGGCCCAGCAGTGCTACCACAAATAGGGATGGAGCGACCAAGCTGCGGCGTAAATTGTCAATGATTTGCCAGCGAGCTAAGGGACTGAGATCGACGCGCTGAGGTTGTCCCCGGCGGTTTTTGCATTGCGGTCCAATCCAAGGCAATAATTGCCAGTCTCCTCGAATCCATCGGTCTGCGCGCCGCTGATAGGAATAAAAAGAACTGGGGTGATCCTCCACTAATTCAATGTCTGGGGTTAACCCCGTGCGTAGGAATCCTCCTTCCAGCAAGTCATGACTCAGCACCAAGTTGTCAGGAATGCGCTCAACTACGGTCTTCCGAAACGCCTCAACCTCAAAAATTCCTTTACCGACAAAAGTGGCTTCGCCAAACAAGTTTTGATAAGGATGGGAGACGGCAAACACATATGGGTCAATGCCGGGTTCGCCAGCCCAGAGTGCCGCCAGGCGCGACCCCTGCGCGGAATCATAGCTAACCGCAATACGGGGCTGCAGGACACCAAATCCCTCTACGACCCGGGTTTGGGCAGAATTTAGCCGCGGCCGATTGTATGGAAAATGTATGGTACCGACCATTCGGGCAACCACTCCAATGGGAAGTTTGGTATCGTGGTCCACCGTAAAGACGTAGCGTATCTGGTGCAGGACGTCCTGGTTTCCGTGCACTGTCGTAAAACTGGTATCTTGACGGCCTGACAATAGCTCGACAAACTCTACCAGCTTGCCCCGTTTGCGTTCCCATCCCATGAAAATTCCTTCTGACGTGTTGTAGCGGCGTACGCGATGAAACAAAAAGAAGTAGTCAGCACCATATTCGGCATTCAATTGGTCAATGCGATTTTTGGCGTAGGTGATGAGCTCTTGATCTTTCGGAGCAGTTGCGACGGGACCGTCCTCAAAATCGGCTAAAATAGCGAAGTAAATGTTCGGCTGCCGATTGGCCAGATAGTGCACTTCAAGGCGGGAAATCACGTCTTCGACCTCGTCGCGAAGAGACCAAATGATCGGGATGACCACCATGGTGCGGGCATCTTCGGGCACGGCTGCCGAAAAATCGTAGCGTAGCAAAATCTTGGACGGATATGCACGGACAATGGCCGATTGCACCAAGGCGACCATCCACTCGCTGACGGGCAGTGACAACGCGGCAAAAACGATGATCCACGACCAACCGGCGATTGCTGTCTTATTGGTGATCCAGTATTCAGAAATCCACATCAGCCCGACGAACAGCGTTCCCAATCCGAGCCAATATGCAGAAAATGCATGGCGGCGGATTGCCCATGCTGGATGCCATCTCGATTGCTTGACATCTGATAAGGCTTGATTTAGTTGCTCAATGCCTTCTGGATCCAAGAGATAGTAGGCAAAATGAGCTCGGCGAGCCGCCGTGCCGTCGAGATTGGCGAGTTCCCGAACTTTTCCGGCGATTTGGATTGCGGTTCGGGCAATTAGCGTTTCCGGAAGGTGCAACTGCCGTGCAATCTTTTCTACCCGGCCGCGCAACAGATCTTGGCTGGCAAAGTCCAAAAGGCGATATTCACCCCAGGGGTCTTCCCTGAGGATCCTGTCGACATGAGATATGTTAATATACGTGGAGCGCCACGGCTTTCGCTCTAAACGATGAAGGCTCGTGACCAGATCTCCGCAGATAACTTGCAGATGGGCATCGAATTCATGTTCAAATGACGTCATCTGTTCTAAATCCAGGTGATTATTATCCACATAGGCGCCAGTCCAATCGCGGACCGTTTCCATGTCGGGTTCCCATTCGTTAAGATGGCGAACCAAATGAACCACTTCGGCCGCACTTAACTGTCGTCTTCCGACCATCCGATTCAATGCGGCCTGAATTTGTTGACCCGAGTGGGGCGGGGAATTAAGAACGTTGGTGACCCGGGTGCAGACTTCATGACGACGGCGCACTTCACGCATAGATTCGGCTAATTGACGAATGATGACTACCTTCATGGCTGACTGCAACACCCAGCATTCTAAAGTGGTCAGCACGGAAACTTCTTGATAGGCTTGCAGGTACTGCTCAAAGTCGCGGGCATCATAATGTCCATCAACATGGCGCAAAAAGTCTTGGCAGATGGCATAAACCCGCGGCACGCCGTTTGCACGGAAACGAGGCAACTGATGAAACACCTGGCGAGGCAACTGACGCAAGACTTCCTGCGATTGTGTCTGAATAAAGGCGATATGGTCAAGCAGCCAATCCTCAGCTGGCTGAGAGCAGGGCACTCGCCGATGCGACAAACGGGTGGCGAAAGAATGGAGACTCGAGACATCACGCTTGAATTGGGGCCAAAATGTGCGAGTCTCAGGGTGGCGGGACACCACGTCACTCAGTAGCGCAAACTCGCGAGCTTGGACCCGCAGTTGGTCGTTGTTCAGTCTCATTGAGTCCTCCCAGGTGAAAAAGTCCCTAGTCTGCGAAAAAAATCTTCACCATG